>DAIUDK010000015.1:0-58465 GCA_036845725.1 Chloroflexota bacterium | reverse complement strand
GCGCCGACTTCCGGTACGGTGACGGTCTACGGGCACGGGCCGGGGGGCCACATCTGCATCGCCTACGTGCCGCAGCGCACTGCCGTGGATTGGCAGTTTCCCGTCACCGTGAGTGACGTGGTGCTGATGGGGCGGATCGGGCAGTTGGGGTTGTTCCGCCAGCCCGGCAAACGCGATTTTGCCAAAGTGCGCGAGTGTTTGGACCTGGTGAGCATCACCGACCTAGCGAAGCGGCAGATCAACGAACTTTCCGGCGGGCAGCAACAGCGGATGTTCATCGCCCGCGCGCTGGCGCAGGAAGCCGAGCTGATGCTGATGGACGAGCCGCTCACTGGACTTGACGCGCCGTCGCAGGAGGGCATCTTCCAGTTGCTCGACGACCTTCGCGCGCGCGGCGTGACGATCATGCTCTCCACCCACGACCTGGATCAGGCCGTCCAGTACTTCGACCGTGTGATGCTGCTGAACCGGCGGCTGCTCGGCTTCGGCGAACCGGCGGACGTGTTCACGCCGGAGCGGTTGATGGCGGCTTACGGCGGTCATCTGCACTTGATGCCGGTGAACGGTGGCCTGGTGGCGGTGGGCGATACGTGCTGCGAGGGGAATCATCGCCATGACTGACGTGGTAGAGTGGCTGGTTGCGCCGTTGCAGTACCCCTTTATGGTGCGCGGACTGCTGGCAGCGGTGATGGTGGGCGTCGTCTGCGCCGTGGTCGGGACTTACGTGGTGTTGCGCGGGATGGCATTCTTCGGCGACGCGCTGGCGCACTCGATTCTGCCGGGCGTGGCGGTGGGCTATCTCGTCGGCGGAGGCGCGCGCGGGCCGCTGTTCTGGTGGGCGTTGGGGACGGCGGTGCTGGCCTCCCTCGGCATCGGCGCGATCAGCAAGCAGACGAAGGTGCGTGAGGATACCGCCACGGGTATCATCTTCGCCGGCGCGTTCGCCCTGGGCATCGCGTTGATTTCGACGGCACGCAGTTACACCGTGGATTTGACGCATTTCCTGTTCGGCGACGTACTCGGCGTCTCAGGGGGCGATCTCGCGTTGATCGCTATTTTCGGCGGGATCGTCCTGTTGACGGTGACGGCGTTCTACAAGGAATTCCTGGTGCTCTCGTTCGATCCCGTCTTCGCGGCGACGATGCGCTTGCCCGCGCGCTTCTTCGAGTCGCTGCTGCTCGCGCTGATCGCCGTGACGATTGTAGTGTCGCTGCAAACGGTCGGCGTGGCGCTGATGGTCGCCATGCTCGTCACCCCGGCGGCGACGGCCTACCTGCTCACCAAGCGCATGCTGCCGATGATGGCGCTGGCGGCGGTCATCGCGGCGGTTGCCGGGGTGGTGGGACTGTATCTCTCCTACTACATCGGCATCGCCTCCGGCGCGGCGATTGTGCTGACCTGTACGGCGTGCTTCGGTGTGGTGTGGTTAGCGCAGACAGTAAGGCAAAGGAATTAGACAGGATTTACAGGATTGACAGGATTTTCCTAAAATTATCCTGTAAATCCTGTCAAAAAACTTCTACCGCGCGCCGCAAGCTTGCAGGCAGGCTTGCATGTGCCCCCGCGATTCAGCGGCGATGGCGACGCACTGTTCCAGGGTGTAGTCCTGCCCCTTCGTGCCGATGATCTCCAAATCCAGCGGCCCCGTATACCCGTGCTCGTGCAGCACGCGGACGTAACCCACGAGATCGATGTCGCCACGCCCGTTGGCTTGATCAGCCGGCGCGCCCGGCCCGTGCTGGCGGCCTTTGCAATCGCGGATGTGGACGTGCTTCACACGGGAGATGACGGCGGCGATGGCCTCGACCGGATTTTCGCCTGCGCGGTAGATGTGCGAGGGGTCCATATCGATGCCGAACGCGGGCGACGTGATGGCCTGCATCGCGCGCAGCGTCGTTGGCGTGTTGTAGATGCTCGCGCCGACGTGCGCCTTGACGCACAACGTCACGCCGTACCTTTCGGCCATGGTCGCCAGAGCGCCGAGCGAGTCGATGACCTGCGGCCACGAGCTCTCATCCTCGCTTTTGCCGCCTGGCCCGCAGTTGACGATGGGGATACCGATCTCCACCGCCGCCTGGAACGCCTGCTCCATGATCGCCGGGTCTTGCGACGGCTGTTCCATAGCCAATAATCCTAGGCCGTACTCCCGCGCCAGCCGTTTGATCTCCGGCGCAATCTCACGCCACCGCTCGATGACCAAATGTTCGCTCATCCCGCCGATAGCCGACAGCTCGATGCCGTCGTAACCGGCCATAGCCGTATACTTGAACGCCGTCTCTAAATCGAACGCGCCAAATAATACCGAATTTGCTCCTAATTTCATCATATCCTCCTCAAGAGAAACCGCGAATCTACACGAATTTCCACGAATAGAAATCAAAAGTATCTTCTCAAAAATCTGGGGATGGGGGTTTGTGGGCGGGCGCAGCCCGCCCACAAACCCCCACTTCTCCCCTTTTTATTGAGACGATACAGTCAAAATTAGTGAAGATTCGTGGTGAGAATTTTGATCGTTTAGCCTACTTGACATAAACTACCGATTCTGTCTGTAATGATTCAATTGCCGCGTGGAGCACTTTCTGCGCGGCGAGGCCGTCGGCGCCGGAACCGTCGATGTGATCGGGCGGGACGCCGGCGGTCACTTCTTCCAGGAACTTGTGGATGCGATTGCGGAAGGTGTCCTCGAAGTCGCGCATTCCACCGAAGACAGGGTTGGTGTAGACGCGCTTCTCGTAATCGCCCGCCGGGTAGAGCGTCACCTCACGCCACATATCTTCGATGACGAAGCGCCCTTTCGTTCCGGCGACTTCGCAGCGTTCCATAGGATGCCCGCGCTCGATGTCGTAGGAGGCAGTCAAGCCACCGACTGCGCCGTTTGTGAACCGCACACTGAAGTGCGCAGTGGTGATGATGGTGCGTCCTGGCGCGGTGGTCCCGAAGCATTGCACGGCTTCGATGTCGCCACCGAAGTAGCGCATAATGTCCACCGAATGGGGATTGAGCGCCTTGATCATGTAGTAGGGCGAACTTTCCGCCGGGTTTTTGATCCACAGCGCCATGTTGACGAACAGCAGATGCCCGATACGACCCTCATCTTGCCACTGTTTCGCCAGGTACGCGGCGGGGGTGAAACGGTGGTTGAGGTTGATGGCGTAGCACACGCCCTTCTCGCGCGCTTTGGCAACCATTTCCGCGCCCTTCTCGATCTCGTTGCTGATGGGTTTCTCGCCGAGGACGTGACAGTCGGCGTCGAGTGCCTGCATCGTGGGCAGGTAGTGGTCGCTGGAATACTCGTAGCCGCCCGTGGTGACGCTGCAAAGGTCGGGCGACAGCGCCGCCAGCATCTCTGGCGCGTCGTAGAACGCGGGGACGCCCAATCGCGCCGCCGCCGCATCCGCTCGTTCCTTGACGATGTCGCACACGCCGACCAATTCAGCCAGCGGGTCTTCCTTGTAAATAGTGGAATGGCGATTGCCGATGGGGCCCATGCCGATGACGCAGACTCGTAACATAGTTTTTCTCCTTTTAGTAATTCCTCAACCCCACCCGATCCACTTTGAAGGTCTGCGGGCAGTTGCCTTCCGGTGGAATTCTTTCGTCGGGGAACAGCGCCGCGAAATCATCCAGGGCTGCTATATCCGGCCGCAGCACGATTTGGATTTCGCTGAGCAGGCTGACACCGTCGAGTTTGGAGCAGCGCAGCGAGAGGTAATCGCTTGCGTCCTCGCCGAATTCGACGTCGAACTGATTCAGGAGATCGCGCCGCGATACTTCTTCTCCCACGCGCGCGGCAACGTAGCGGTTGAAATCCGTGGCGGCGAAGCGTTCCACCAGGGCATTGGTGAGGGCATAGTAGGCGTCGGGCGACATCCCGGTGCATACCCCGTGCTTGTACCACTCGTGATGGTGCAGGCAGGAGGCCGTTCCCGGCATCGATAGGGTGAGGTCTTGCCAGACCGTATCGGAAAGGGTAAGCTCCGGCATTTCACACCAGTCGCCCGCTCGATCCTGCCGGATCACGCCCTGGGTGACGTCGCAATAGCTGAATGTGTTGTCGTCGTCGCCGGTGACGGTAGGCCACAATCCGTGCAGCGCGAAGTTAGCCGCGTCGAAACGGTTTGCGGTTTGTGTCTCACATTCCTCTTTGCCCGGTTGCGTCTCGCAGAAGGCCGGCTGCCAACTGAGCGCGAGCACGTAGTAGTCGAAATCGACGTTCGCGCCGGCCCAGGGCATGACATCCGGTTCCGAATAAGCCGAAACGGGTGTGGCTGTGGGACGGACCTTCGGTATGCGCGCTTCGGCGCTATCCTCGGTGGGATTGGCGACGTCCGTGGGCGCAAGCGCACTACAGGCTGAAAGGAGCGCGCCAGCCGTCAGGATGAGAAGTGCGAGGATCAGGCCGAGCGTGCTGCCCTTCTTCAGAGTGAAGAGGCGGGTTTTATTCTGAGAAATCGCGTGCTTTTTTAACATAGACTCCTGTTGTGTAGGGTGTGCGGGATGCGTCCTTCTACACCAACTCAATCTGCCGGCGTTATGGGATTGTCGCGCTTAAACCGCACAATAAGGCGCGGATGGTACTGTAGCGCGGGCGATAGGTCGTGTTGAGAAAGGCCGCAGTCAGACATATCTATGAATTCCAATGCCGGCAAATTCAAGAGCACGTCTGGGAAACGCCCTAGCGGGTTAGACGCTATGGAAATCTGCCGCAAACTCACGCAGTGGCTCAGTTCAAAGGGGAAGTCGGAAGCATCCAGGGTATTGTCGTCGAGCCACAAGACTTCAAGCTGCGCGAGTTGTCCAAGGGTTGGCGGCAATTGGGAGAGCTGGTTGTGTGATAGATCAAGTCGCTTGAGGTTGAGCAAGTTTCCAATCTCTGTCGGCAGTCCGGCGATCTGGTTTATCGAAAGGTCAAGTGTGCTTAATGCCGATAATTCTGCGAGACCCGGCGGCAACACGCCAATCCGGTTATGCGCGAGATCCAATTGCTGCAAGTCACAAAGACTGCCCCAATGTTCCGGCAGTGATTCGAGCTGATTGACGGCGAAACTCAATTTTCTCACCATAGGCAACCGAAAAATGACCGCCGGGATCTGCTTAAATTGATTCGCGGACAGGTTTAGGGTTTTGAGATTTGCAAGGCGATCTAGCCAATCCGGCAAAGTCGTCAGATTGTGGCCGGTAACGGTGAGGTCTGTAAGCCAGCGTAATTCCTGAACCTCAGCCGGGAGCTGCTTGAGATACCCACTCCCATAGCGTTCCGGGGCCAGCCGCAACGTCCGCGATCTTTGCTGCCGGGCTTCACGCAGCAGCTTTTCTGTCCATTCCAGTTCTCTTGGAAGGGTCATGGGCGGCTCTCTCTGGCCAGCGGCAATGATGCGTCAAACGTTATGAAGCTTTCGTAGCCGGGTATTTCCGGCATATCCAGCCGTTCAAACCCGCTGGCTTCGTACAGAGCGAGAGCCGGCGTGTTCGTGCTCGCAGTGATGAGCATGGCCGTCTCCGCGCCCCATTCGCGTAGCTGGCGCAGGCCCGCCAACAGTACCGCGAGTCCCAGACCGCGCCGTTGTTGTTCCGGACGCGTCTCGATGTAGTCAATCCAGCCTACCCGTTGACCTGTACGTGTCCATTCGTCCCGGCAGAACGAGCACTCCACATAGGCAGCGAAATCGCCAGGTGGATCAACGGCAACCAGGTGGCAGTATTCGTCGCTGGCGAGCGTCTCCCGGCGGTGTTCTGCATCGACGGCAGTGAAGCTGGACAGCGCGGCGTAAACCTCCAATTCCTCTATGCTTTGCAGCGCGCGTAGTGTATATCCTAGTGGCAGCGAAGGCTCGTCCAGCGGCGTATCGAGCGCGCGTTTCAGGTAGACGTTGTATTGTTCTGGATTGGACGGGATGGGCGTGAAGCCATGCGTTTCCAGAGGGTCATCTAGGTGGATTGCCGGGTGCAGCCGGTTGGCAAAGAGTGTCAGTGGGGCAGCTTGTTCGGCGGAAATCGCCTGGGCGCGCTGTACCACCCACGCCAGCATCGCATCCACTAGCGCGTCCGTCGCCAGGGCGGGATGGATCACCCGCTCCAGCGCCAGGTAGGGCGACTCGCGCCAGCGTCGCCAGAGCAACGCAAAGCCGATGGCGTGTCCGGCGTCATCTTCCCAGATCTGCACGTCCTGCGCCGGTTCCCATACCCGCGATGACCAGAGCAGACGCAGACGCCACACTGTAGGATAGGCGTATACCGTGGTCGCGGCTCGATAGTCGAGCAGGAGATCAATGACGTAGGATTCGATTTCTAGCCTTTGCGGCTGACGACATTCATATTCCATAGCGTACCCGGATACCTTTGAGGCTTCCACAGGCCGAAACTGTCGATTTGCATAACTTCGAACCCACACCGGCGCAAGAGCACCATAATCGTGTGGGCGTTGAAATGATAGACGTGCGCAATCAAAGACGCGGGCGGGCCGTCTGCTTCGGTGTCGGGGAGGCGCAGCACCAGAATCCCACCGATCTTCAGGAGGGAAAGCGCCTTTTCGAGATACGCAGCCGGATCCAACACGTGTTCGATCACGCTGTACATGGCGATCACATCGAAAGATGCCGCTTCACCCGCGTATTCGAGCAGAGTGCAGCAGTAGGCCGGAATGTCCTGATCCGTCATCCGATTGACGCAACTTTGATCCAGTTCCAGTCCGACGACCTGCCACCCTCTTGCGGCTGCCGCTTCCAGCATGAACCCGTTGCCAAACCCGACTTCCAGCAGGCGTCCGGTTTGGCTGAACTGCTCGATTTGCTCGACACGGAGTTGCGCGATGTGTCTGCGCTCCTCGACTTTTGAATGGACATCCAGTGTCGCCTGTTCCAGCAGCGGATCGTCCGGCCCGGCGGTGTGGTAGTACGTGCCGTACAATGTTTGGTAGAACTGTTCGGTTGGTTGCGGGTCCAGCCACATCATCCCATCGTGGATGCAGCGCACGGTGTGAAACCGCTTGTCGTTCAGTACAAAGGAATTGAGAGGCAAGATCTCACGGCAACCGCAGAGCAGGCATGGTTGTTCTCGCGCGGGGATGTCACCCAACGCCGGGAGGGTGATATTGAAAACTTCGCGTACAGATTCCATAACACGAGCCTCATCTTTGGTGTAAGGAACAAGTGTGTTTTGCGAAATCAGTTATCCTGGGCAACCGTTGCAGCCTCCAATGCTATCTGTTTGTTGATGATATCGTTGTGAGCTTTGGTCAAGCGATAGGGTGCGAAATCACGGCCTCCAAACAGGCTCCTCAACCGTTTTTTTACGAGTCAGGCGAGTGAGATGAGAGCCATCAACGCGGATAGTGTAGAGGTTCCTATGGCTATCCCGTTCAGATACGAAGGCAATCTGTGTTCCATCTGATGACCATACAGGATAGCTATCGACTGCTTCATTGTGGGTCAAGCGCATTTGGCTGGCGCCATCAACACTCATAACGTAGATTTCGCGATTACCATCCCGTTCAGACACGAAAGCAATCCTTGTTCCATCCGGTGACCACGCAGGAGAACTGTCGGCTGTATTATTGATAGTCAAGCGCGCTTGGTTTATGCCATCAATATTCATAGTGTAGATCTCGCTGTTGCCATCTTGTTCAGAAACGAAAGTAATTTGTGTCCCATCTGGCGACCAAGCGGGGCTGTAATCACCTTTTTCATGATGGGTTAAGCAGATGAGGTTGGTGCCATCAGCATTGACTAGATATATTTTGGGTTCATCGTAGTACCAATCTCTAACAAACGCAATCCGCATTCCATCTGGAGACCAAATAGGGTACATATCATATCCCAAGTTTATCTCTAGGCCGTCTCCTACTTTATTGTGGGTCAAATGCACGAGATTGGCCCCGTCAGCATTTACAGTAAAAATGTCCTGGCAAATACAATCTCCCGGATTAGCGGCGAAAGCAATGCGTGTACCATCAGGTGACCAGGTAGGGGAACCCTCAGATACATCATTGTAAGTCAAACGAGTTTTGCCAGAACCATCCGCTCTCATAGTGTAAATATCTAATTCGCTGAACGGACTGGGTTGGGCTACAGTGATAATCTGTGTTCCATCTGGCGACCAGCTAGGCGAGTAGGCGTCAAACCACCAACCAGTCAGTCGAGTCTGGTTGGAACCATCAGCATCTATGACGTAGATTCTATTAAAGAGAAAACCTTTGCTGGAGAAGACAATATCCTTTCCCGATGGCAGTAGAAGCTTGATGCCCCACAACCCTACGAGAAGCGCCAATCCTATCAAAAACCAGCGCCAGATAGAAAGCTTGCGTTTGGACTCAGAGCAACTAGTATCGTTTCCCATACTTCTCGCCAGTAGGATTTGTTCATCTCATTATCTGGCTGGTGACCAGCATCATTTATTCCGGGTCTGTATAGTTGTACTGTGCCATCGCCGGCGCGAAGAAGTCGAAATCGTGGATGCCCTCGTCCGTCTTCCATCGCCCAACGACCTCCGGGTTGACCGGGATCTTCGCCAGCGGGATGCCCAGGAAGGCCTCCAACCGCGCCAGCGTCTCGTCCTGATGTAACACGAAGTCCTCCAGGCGCACTTCGATCCAGTGTTTGGGCTTGGGCATCGCTCGCACCAAGTCGTACTGATACTTCCACGAGATGGCGCGCCGCAGGCGTTCGTCCTCGGTAGCGGGATAGTCGATGCCGAAGTCGTGCAGATCGTCGGTGAGATGCCGCCCGATGATACAGTCGCGCGGATCGCGGATCCAGAAGATGTACTTGATCTCCGGGAACATTCGCATGATCCACGGGAAAACGAGCGTGGTCTCCGGGATTTTCCAGCCTTTATGTTCGCCATCGTGAAGCCGTACCGTGGTCAGATAGGTGTGGATGAGAAATTTGAACTCGTCGGGAATCTTTGCCGCCAGCGCCCGATCCCAATTCCAGGAAAGATCGCCCTGCCAATCGACGTAGCGGGCGAAGACGCGGCAAGCGTCGTACATCGTCTGCGGCGGCAGCAGGTCGCCCGAGACGTTGAGCGGCTTGCCCATGAAGACGCCGCTAGCCGAAAGCGTGTGTGACATCGCGCGCGTGCCGGAGTGCCCCCGGCCGATGATGGTGATGTATGACATAAACACCTCAATAAGCAAATAGGAAGCAAGATGCAGGATTCCCTTCTTGCCTCTTGCTTCTTGCCTCTTACAGTGTGATAACCTGCCCGGTTTCCCAGGATTGAATGATCGCCTCGATGATGCGCTGGACGTGCAGGGCGTCTGCGCCGGAGGCGTCGATGGCCTCCGGCTTGACCCTGGCGATGTTCTGATCGATCCACACACCGATGCGGCTGCCGAACGTCTCGCTGAAGTTCATCATCCCGCCGATGTAGTCGTAGGTTTCGGTCTGGCGGCTGAAGCGCGGGTAGAAGGTGAGGTGCTCGCAGGCGTCGAGCAGCACGAAGCGCGCCTCCGAACCGACGACTTCGAGCGTTTCCAGGCCGTAGCTGCCGCCTGCATCGTAGCTGCCGGTGAGGTGGCCGATGATGCCGTTCTTGAAGAGCAGGCTCACCTGCACGTTCGACCAGCACACGCGCCGTCCGCCCGGACCGTCGGCGCGCGGACCGCGCTTGAAGAATGCCTGTACCTTTTCTACATCGCCGCCGAAATAACGCATCACGTCCAGCGAGTGGGGATGCAGCGCGCGGATGTGGAACCACGGCGACGTTTCGTTGGGGTTGTTGATCCACATCGTCATGTTGATGATGTTGATCTCGCCCAACCGCCCGGCCTTGACCCACTCTTTGGCCCGCAGCGCAGCAGGCGTAAAGCGGTGGTTGAGGTTGATGCCGTAGCGCAGGTTCTTCTTCTTGGCCAACGCGACCATTGCCTCGGCCTTCGCAATCTCGTTGGAGATCGGTTTCTCGCCGAGGGTGGGGATGCCCGCTTCCAACAATTCCATGGTGGGGGTGTAGTGGTCGCCACCGTTCTCCTTCCCGGCGGTGCACATGCTGGCGGCATCGATTTTGACACCGTTCTTCAGCATCTCCTGCACGGAGTAGAAGACCGGGCAGCCGTAGGCCGCTGCTGCCTTATCCGCGCGTTCCTTGATAATGTCGCACACCGCGACGATTTTCACGTCACTGCGCTGCTGGTACACCCGCGCGTGCGTGTTGCCAATGTTGCCGAGTCCGACGATAGCTACGTGTAATAGTGACACAGTTTCGCTCCTTGATTGAGATGCGGAGTATGGAGTACGAAGTACGGAGTAAGGGTTGTACCTACTCCCATACTTCCTACTCCCATACTTCCTACTTCCTACTTCCTACTTCCTACTTCCTACTTCCTACTTCTTCTCCCCCGCCTGCAACTTCGCCGCCTGTGCCGGGTCGCCGATGTGCAGTGTATCATACGCCTGCTGCGAACTCGTGAACGAACCGACGCCTTCGTGCCCGTGCCAGTCGCCCTGGTGGTGGATGGGGTTGGGCAGGCCGGTCTCGGCTTCGCGTTTGGCGATCCAGGCATCCATGCGTGCGCGGAGCATGGCGACGATGTCCGGTTCAGCCTCAGCGACGTTGTTGTTTTCGCCGGGGTCGGTGACCAGGTTGTACAGTTCGACTTCCGGCTTGAAGTGGAAATCCGGTTCCAGCGCCACGATCAGCTTCCACTCCGGCGTGCGCCAGCCGTGTTTGCGCATCCACGTGCACTCGGTGATGTAGAATTCGCTGTCGTAAGAGGTTACGGAGCCGTCCACCAGCCGCATCAGGCTCTTGCCGTCGAAGGCAATCTCGCTATCTACCCCGGCGAGTTCCAGCAGGGTGGGAACCAGGTCTTGATGGCGATTGAAGCCGCTCACGCGCTTTCCGGCAGGGACTTTGCCCGGATAGTGGAGGATCAGCGGCACGTGCAACGTCTGGTCGTACACCCCGTGGTGATCGAAGTAGCACTCGTGGTCGTAGAGCGTCTCGCCGTGGTCGGAGTTGATCACGACGATGGTGTTGTCGAGCAGCCCCAACGTCTCCACCGCGTTGAGGATCGTCTGGATGGCGGCGTCCATGTAGGCGACTGCACCGTCATATTGCGCGATGACGTAGTCCTTATCGTGGATTCCAGGCGGCATCCACGTGGCGAAGAAATCGCGGAATGGCTTGAAGCTCATCACGGGGTCCATTGAATGGTTGCGCGGATTGCACTCGTTGCCGTGGTAAAACATCCGCTCGAAGGGCGCGGGCGGCAGGTAGGGCGCGTGCGGGTCCATGTGGCGCAGGAAGAGGAAGAACGGCTCTTTCTCCTTCGCCAGCCGGTTCAGTTCAGGAATCGTGACTTCGTTGAGGTTTTCGGCTTTGGGACTGCGGCCCTCGTTCCAACTGCCCCAACCGGCATAATCGAGATACGTGTCGAACCCGCGCGCCGCCGGATTGCCTTTGAAACCGACGCAGGTAGTGTTGTAGCCCTCGGCTTTGAGGATTTCGGGCAGCGTCGCCACCTCCGGGCGCAACGGCCCCTTGTGGCGCAGGGCCACCATCTGCGTGCTGATCACGTCCATCCCCGTGAGCATCGAGCCGTAGCCGCTGGTCGTGGGGATGTAGGCGCTGTACGTGCGCTCGAAGAGTGTTCCGCCTTGTGCGAAACGGTCGATGTGCGGCGTTGTCAGCCTGGGATAGCCGTAGCAGCTCATGTGATCCGCGCGCAGCGAATCGATGCCGATCAACAGAATATTGGGTTTACGTCGTCGTGGCATGGTTTTCTCCTGATGCAGTTTTGCTCAATTCATCCTCAATCTTCGCACAGGCGCGTTAAAAGTCAATGTGTTTTACACTTGCGCAATTGCCGGGTCATCCAGCCGCACCCGCTGTCCCTCGCGGACAGAGACGTAGCACGCGAGCGTCATTCGCAACGCCGCGCGACCTTCTTCCGCCGTGGCGATGGGCGGGCGCTCCCCGAGTAGGAACTCCGCCAGCGGCCCCACTAACCCCGCGATGCGCTCGCTGTGATTCGCCGGGCTGGGGATGTCGCTGCACGTCCAGTCGAATGCTCTTTCGTTCGATACGTACGCATTATAGATACTCTATGTTATAATACGGTTTGCGCTCAGTATCCAATGCTGGAGTAGTGCGCCAACAGAATTATAGCAGGCTCTCAAGGGCTATCGAACGAGGTGTTATGGTCGCCAATCATCCTCTAGTGCAGACGTTACGAAAACTGCGCGGCAACGCGCGTGGATGTGTGTACACCGAACCGTTGTGGGGTATTCCGTTCAACCTCTATTCGCCCTACGTTTCGGTCTATATGTTGGCGCTCGGCTTGACCGACGTGCAAATTGGCTCTCTGACCAGCATCGGCCTGGTCTTGCAGGTCTTCTGGGCGTTGATGAGCGGTCCGATTACCGACAAACTCGGTCGCAAGCGCGCGACGCTCATCTTTGACATCGTCGCGTGGAGCATCCCCTGCCTGATCTGGGCCGTGGCGCAGAATTTCACCTACTTCCTCTTTGGCGTGATTGTCAACGCGGTGTGGCGTGTGACGGCCAATTCCTGGCAATGCCTGCTCGTTGAGGACACGGATGAGCACCTGCTTGTGGACATCTACTCATGGATTTACATCGCCGGTCTGCTCGCGGCGTTCGTCTCGCCGTTGACCGGTCTGTTGATCGACAAATACAGTCTCATCCCCACGATGCGCGGCCTTTACCTGCTTTCGTTTGTGATGATGACGGCCAAGTTTATTATCCTCAATGCGTTAGTCGTGGAGACCGAACAGGGGGTGGTCCGCATGGAAGAGACGCGCCATCAGCCGTTGTTCAAGGTCGTGGGCGAATCGAAAGACGTGCTCAAACAGATTCTGCACAGCCCTGCGACGTTGTTTGTGGCGGGTTTGATGATCATCATGGGAATCACCAATACGGTGCGTGGCACATTCTGGTCCATTCTGGTTACTGAAAAGTTGATGTTCCCTGCTGCACAACTGGCCTGGTATGCTTTCGCACGCTCGGTGACAATGTTGGTGTTTTTCTTCACCATCATGCCGCATTTGGGGACAAAGGATACACGCAAACTGATGGCCGTGGGCTTTTTGGGGTTGACTGCGAGCCAGGTCTTGCTGCTGTTGACGCCCGTGGGGAATGTCTGGTTGCTGCTGTTGTCGACGATTGTGGAGGCGTGCAGCATCCCGCTGGCCTCCACGTTGCTCGACAAGTTGGTCGTCCTCTCGGTGGATGCGAAAGAGCGCGCCCGCATCATGGGCCTGCTCACCGTTCTCGTTATCATTGTCACCTCGCCCTTTGGCTGGATTGCGGGGCAGCTCTCCGGAGTTAACCGCAGCTTGCCGTTTTTTCTTAACATTGTCCTGTTCGCCGTTGGCGGCCTGCTGACGTATTTCGAGGTACGGCTGTTGAAAGGCCGGGCGACAGTAAAAAATTAAAACCGTGGTATAATTCTCCTTCGTTTTGTCACAGACCCATATCACCACTCCACTCTAATCCGTTAAATCCGTTGACACAAAGGAGGACCTATGCCACGTATTGGAATCGATTTTGGCACCACGAATTCGTCGGTCGCGTATTATGACGGCAAGAAACTACACCCCATCGAACTCGACGCCGCGAACGAGAACCGGCACGTGCTGCCCTCGCTCATTTACATGGACCGCGAGTATCAAACGCGACTCGGCACGGCGGCGGCGAATGAGTACCTGGCGCGTGAAACGGGACGTCGCATCACGTGGGAGCGCAAGGAGATCCACCCGATTGAGATCATTGTCGGTGGAGCCGGTTCCGGTCCTATTCGTTACTGGCACGACCTCTACATCGACACCGACGTGGGGGCGCGCGGGCGGCTGCTGCAATCGGTCAAAACCGCGCTGCGCGATCCGCGCTACGAGCGGACCGACATCTTCGACCGCTATTTCACCATCGACGAGTTGATCGCCATTATCCTGCGCTCGATGAAGGCCAGCGCCGAAGCGCAACTGGGCGAGACGTGCGACAGTGTGGTGCTGGGCCGTCCGGTGCGCTTCTGCGATACGCCAGAGGATACACTGCACGCGGAGGAAATCCTCTACAAGGCCGCGCTCTTCGCGGGATTCCGTGACATCTCTTTCCAGATGGAGCCGATTGCGGCGGCGCACCTGCATCACATCGCCACCGACAAACGCGAGATTGCGCTCGTCTTCGATTTCGGCGGCGGCACGCTCGACCTGACCATCGCCGAGGTGGGCGGCGCGCAGCCACCCCGCGTGATTGCGACGCGCGGTATGCTCGTCGGCGGCGACGATCTGGACCGGCGGATTATGCTGTCGCTGCTCAAGTACTTCGGTCAGGGCACGCGCGTGGATGGCGGCCTCGACTTTCCGCCGGACTACCTCGATCTGCTGCATGCCTGGCAGACTATGCCGGAACTTTCGCGCCCAATGCCGTTGGAGCGCATCAGAAAGTTCCAGAAGACGAGCAACAATCCCCAGGCCATGCGGGCATTGGAAACGCTCGTCACGCAGAACATCGGCTTCGACCTCTTCCGGCGCATTGAGCAGACGAAGAAGGCGCTGACCGACAATCTGATGGCGCGCCTGGATTACGACTATGAGCACATCGCCATCCACGAACGGGTTTTGCGCCGCGCGTTCGAGGATATGATTGAGCCGGAACTGATCAACGTGGCGCGTGAACTTCGGCAGGTCGTGCTGGACGCCGGGCTGCGCATGGATCAGGTGGATGTGGTGCTGCGCACCGGCGGCGCGTCGCTTGTGCCTGCGTTCGTGGCGCTGTTGGAGAGCCTCTTCGGCCACGACAAGATCCGCGAGATGGATCCGCTCACTTCAGTCGTCGGCGGGATGGCGGTGGTGGCGCACCGCGAGCAGGGCCAGCGTCCGGCGTATGCCTACCGCTATGAAAACCCCTTCGCTTACGTCAAGGCGACTAGCGAGCGCGAATATCGCACCATGGTTTTGCGCGCGTATCAGCCGTGCTACACCGATCGGGGTTACATTGTGACTACCGTGCCACTGGCGCTGACCGGCCTGCATACGGTGATGCCTGCCGATCTTGATTACGATTCCGAGGCGGATAAACTGCTGCGCTTCAAGTTGACCCGTCCAAGCAAACTATACGTCATCTACCAGGCCAAGGCGCACCAATTGCCCAAGTGGTTGCAGGGCTTCACCCGTGAAGAAAACTTGCAAGTGGACATCGAAACGCCGGGCGGGACGTATCCTTTCTGCGTTTACAGCCGCGATTTCCCGGCGGGGGCGTTTGCGCTCGGCGGCGCGCATGCCAAGGGGTACAGTGGGATCGTGTTCCTGAACTATCTCGTCGCGGCTAGGCCGCACTGATGCGGCGATGTTCCTTGAGGGGATCGCCTAGATCTCGGCTCTTGCATATAGCAGAGGCTAATCCTATCGTCCGAAACGCGTGCCTATCCACAGGACACAGGCCGGCACGCATAGCAAGCCCATCAGGATTAGCCAGGGCGCGAGGTCGCGGACGTACGTGGTCACATAGCTCCACGTCGCGGAGACGGCGCTGTCTTGGTTTTGTTGTTCCATCCGGACGCGCCAGTCGCGTTCCAGGGTGGCCAAATCCGATCCTAGCGTTTGTTTGATGCCCGTCGAACATTCCAATCCATTGCTGTACGTGTCGATAAGCGCGCGTATCTGCGTCCAGCCATACGTTTGTTGCAGGTAGCGGACGAAGCTCTGGCTTTGCGCGTAGGCAAGCAGGGCGCGGTCAGCTTCTGCGGGGAAGGGATGGCATAGTGTGGTCATCGGGAGCAGCCTGCCATCTTGCGCGGCGCGTTGCAGGGCCAGCGCGTAGGCGGGATCGGGGCTATGTTCGAAGGTGGAGGCCAACCCTTCGACGAACCAGACCGGCTGCGCGGCGTACCCTTGCGGCCCGGTGAGATCGTAGAGCACTTTGTGGGTCAGCTCGTGCGGGATGTCGCGCTTCATCTTAAGGATGGCCTCGCTGGATGGTGAGATGGCGAGCAACACCACGCCGATTTCGGGATAAGCCTGCCCACCGACCCACTCATACCCCGTCAGTCGCAGCGCCGATTGCAGGTCCGGCAGCGAAGGGTAGATGTAGAACGTTACCGCATCGAGAACCTGCGCATCCAGCGTTTCCTGGATTGTGGCGGCGGCGGATTGGGCGATATTCAGCGCGTTGTTCATCAAAGCGGTGTCTCCCGCTACCCAATGCAGTGTGATGGGGTCATCGCGCAGCGTCTGCCAGGCGAAGCGATTGTCCTCGTATAGGAAGTGCTGTTTCTCCGTGATTTGTGTTTGCCCTTGGGCATTCCGGTATTCCCACCAGTAAATAATTGTCGTGAAAGGCGGGAGGGGTTCCGTGCCTAAATTCCGCTCCTGCTGTGCGATGTCCTGGACGACCGGCGTGGGGTAGGCTTGCGTGAAGGTCCCGATCTTGAGGTACAGCGTGGCAGCAGCCGGTGCAGTTTCCGGTGGAAAGGTCAGTGTGAACGTCGCCGCTTGGCTGAACGTATAGGCGTGTTCGGTGATGACGCCGCTCTGAGCATACACCGGGGATATGGAAAGCGTCAATAACAGCAGCAACCCTAACAGGGCGGGGGTTCTGGTGCTGACGCGATTGCGCTGTATCCTTGGAATCAGTTCCACGGGTCCTCCTCGTCATCACTTTCGTCATCGAAGGCGTCGTCCTCGAAGGCGTCGTCCTCGAAGGCGTCGTCTTCATCCTCGTCGAAGAGGTCCTCGTCGTCTTCGAGGTACAGGGCAAGCAAATCGTCCTCGTCCTCAAAGTCTTCTTCGTCCTCGTAGTTTTCTTCGTCTTCGTCAAAACTCTCTTCGCCAAAACCGAACGCGAGCTTTTTTTCGAGGGTCCCCCCTTTGCGAGCGTCGTCTTCGGCCCAACTTTCCTCGCCGGCGCCGTTGAATTCGGTGGGTGGACCGAAAAAAGTCGCCAGATCACCGTGGAAGAACTCCAATTCCTCGAGCGCGTCGTGAGCCGCCTGGCGCAGGGTCAAATTGTCGGCCTCAACGTATTTCTCCAGCGTGCGTTGCGCTTGTTTCCCCCCGATCTGGCCGAGCGCCCACAATGCCATTTGCTGGATGTTGAGGTTGACGTCATCTGCCAGTTCCGCCAGTGCGGGGACGGCTTCGGACAGGGCTAACTCGCCGCAGGCGCGTGTCGCTTCGTAGCGCATCTCCGGCATAGGGTTGAGTAATTCCTGGCAGGCGATTTTGGCCCAGCGTTTGTCGGCACTGCGGCCCATCGCCAGGACGGCGCTGACGCGCATTTTTTCTTCCGGGTGGGCGTAGGCGGCTTTGATTATTTCCGGCGTGCCGTACAGGTTGGTGTACGCCAGCGCCTCGAGGGCATGGCGGCGCACGTCCAGATCTTCGTCGGGGTTGCCGTGTGCCTTCAGCAGCGCCGCACAGGCGATCTCGAAGGAGCGCGGCAGAATTTTGTCTAACTCGCCCAGTAGTACGAAGTGCGCCAACGCGCGCGCGGCGGCAGCGCGCACCACCGCTGCTGCATCTGTCGTAAGAATTTCGCTTAGCTGTGGGATCAGCCGGACATCCTCATCCTCATCCATGCCGGAAATTGCTGCTGCGCGTACCTCTGCATCTTCGTCGTGCATCGCAATACGAAGCACGGCGGAGAAATCCATTTCGAAATCTTCCCTCGCAAGTGCGTTCCAAGCCTGGACCGTTCCCCGGCGCACGTCGACGGGCAGGTTTCCCCAGACGGCTGTGAGGCGTTGGATGTCCTCTGCCAGCAATCCGGAGAATTGCTTTAGATCGGCGGCCTGCGGGATGTTCTGCAACGCCTCCAAACTTTGCCACAGGCTATCGGTGATTTTTTGATCGCTCATACGTCCTTTGTCCCACAAGAGGGTTCAATCAGGGTAATGGGATTGGGGCCACGATATCCAGGATGGTGATCACGACGAAAAGCAGGCCGAGCAGTGCCAGGGTCACCATATGGATGCGCTCTTCCAGAGCCGGTGTGAGCGGTTTGTGCCGTATCATTTCTACGATGGCGAACATAATCCGCCCGCCATCCAGTGCGGGGATAGGCAATAAGTTGAAAATGCCCAAACTCACACTGACGAGAATCATAATGTTGAGGATGGGGTAGGCCGCACCGGTCGAGACGCTGTTCTCCACCGAGCGCTGCGCGATTTGGCTGATCCCGATGATCCCAACCGGTCGCGCCTGTTCGATGGGAATCAGTCCTCGAATCACATAGACCGGAAAGAATAGCGTTGTGCCAACGATCTCCCCAAGATACTGGCTGCCGAAGACTATAGCTTTCCCCAGAGGATACCGTTTGAGCTTCCCGCTGTCAACGCCGCCGATGAGGACGCCCAGTGCGCCCTGGCCTTCCGGCGGATTGGCGCGTGGAGTGAGTGACACAGTAAATGACTGCCCGTCGCGCTCCATCAGCAGTTCGGTAGGTTTGCCGAGGTTCTCCCCCACATAGCTAGAAACATCAGGGGTGCCTTCGACTGGTTTGCCGTTGACGGCCACTATGACATCGCCGGCTTGCAGGTTGGCTTCGGCTGCGGGCGAGTTCGGCGCGACCTCTTCGATTAGAACGCGCGCTATAGGAAGTCCCGAGGTGAAGAGCAGCGTTGCCATCACCCACGCCGCTAGAATGTTCATCAGCGGGCCACCCAGGTACAGCAGGATGCGTTTTCCGGGCGGTTGGGCGTATAGACTGTGACGGTACGCTTCTGCTTTTTCCGCCAGAACTTCTGGTGGTACCTCTTCGCCTGCGTCTTTGTCCTCATCCTCCGCAAACGTCTGTTCACCTTCCAGCCGGGTGAACCCGCCGAGCGGCAGCCAGTTGAGGGTGAAGTCCGTTTCGCGCCAGGTAAACAGTTTGGCGATGCGCGGCGGGTAACCGATACCAAACTCGCGCGCCCATACACCGAGCAATCTCGCCATAAAGAAATGGCCAAGCTCATGGACGATAATCAGAGGGATCAGGCACACTAAAAAGCCCACGATTAACCCTAATCCATCATTGATCCAACTTAGTACTGGCATACTTATCTCCTTAATCGATCATTCACTGTGATTATACTCGAAGCTGGGTCTACTGTCCAGAGGCGGGGGGGTACCCTTCCCGCTTCACTTTCCGTTATGTTGACGTATGCTACACTGACGGCCAACGGCGATGGTTTGCCGCGTCGTTATGATATTGGCGCTGATGGCGGCAGTGGTTACGATGCCACGCTCGTACTTTGCTACGAGGATGACGAACTCGTTCAGGCTGGTATCTCGCCAGAGCAGGAAGAAGACCTGCACTTGTATCGTTGGGATCAGGGCGCTGCTGAATGGATAGAATACTCCACGGTTGATCCCGTGAACAATCGCATCACGGCCATCAATGTGATCGCCTTCGGTGTGTGGGGTATCGGGACCGCCGATGCCGGGCCTACCTCCGCACGCGTGCAGTCTATGACGGCACATTCTGGTGTTGCCTCTGCCGGGTTTATCCTTTTAGGTATGTTGGCCGTTTTGGTTGTCGGAGCACATGTATTCACCGGCACCGTGTATAGCAGGCGTGATAGTTAGAGCCTAACAGCGTCTGATTTCTGTGCTTGAAAGGCGCTACAATCTGGACAGTTATATAAGTCTCGTTCCTTGGTAAATCCACCTGATTTTTCCAGGAGCGCGTTGGGTGTCTCAATAATTGTAACAGACCCGTCAGATTTTCCCAAATCTGACGGGTCTGTTGTTGTAATGGCCGGCCACAAGATTATACTCTGCGTTTTCAGCAGATTCCATCGGTTTGCACGTGTTGCATCGTGCGCCCATCATCCTGTTTCATAAGCGGGCTGCTGTTACTAGTTGTCTAATTTCTCTGCCGCGTTATACTTGTTATCCGAAATCCGCCATTTTGGAAGAGAGGTGTTCGATTGAAACGGCGTCGCTTTTGTTTGGCGCTCTTATTGCTGTGCATCCCTTTGCTGTTGAACGTAGCGCCGGCCCGCGCGCAATCTGGTGAGCGGCTAGTGCTGGCCTTCTACTACGCCTGGTTCGACATGCTGACATGGGAAAGAGCATTGCCTGATAAGCCGTTGCAGCTCTACCACTCCAGCGATGTTTATGCCATTCAGCGGCACGTGCGCGAGGCGCGCGCGGCCGGCATCGATGCTCTGGTCCAGGCCTGGTACGGCCCGGATATGACCAATAATCAAACCGAACCGAACTTTCGCATTCTGCTGGACCAGGCGCAAAGCCAGGGCCTGCATGCGGCGGTCTCGGTCGACTTAGGCGGTTCCTTCTTGCAGAGCGAGGATGCGGTGCTTGCTGCGCTGCGCACGTTGTTGGGAAGTCACGTGCAGCATTCTGCCTACCTGCGAACGAATGGTCGTCCGGTGGTCTTTTTCTGGCGGCAGGAACGGTTCTCCGTCGCTGCCTGGCAGGCGATTCGTGCGCAGATCGATCCGGAACATCAAATGGTGTGGATTGCCGAGGGCGCACAACCTGACTATCTTGAGGTTTTCGACGGTCTCTATCTGTACAGCGTCGCGTGGTCGGCTACGCCTGCGACAGTTTTGGCGCGTTGGGGTTCTGCCGTGGAGCAGTGGAGTGCCCAGCACAATACTGCGCGCTATTGGGTAGCAACGGTGATGCCCGGCTATGACGATTTGGTGACCGGTCGTTCCGACGCTTTTGTGCGCCCGCGTGAGGGTGGGGCGTATTATCGCGCGTGCTGGCAGGGGGCAGTGCAGAGCGACGCCGATTGGGTCGTCATCACCAGCTTCAACGAATGGTTGGAAGGGACGCACATCGAATCCTCGACGCAGTATGGGGACTCTTACATCGGGTTGACCGCCGAACTTGCTACCGCGTATCGCGCTATGAGCCTCGAGGCCGCACCCACATCGACGTCTGAGCCGCCTACTGCTACTCCTGAGGTTGCGACTCCGACAGCAACCATCACACCGACGGCTACGCTTGTCCCGGCGACGCCTACGCTCACGGTGACTGTTGAATTGACGATCACCGCAACACTCACACCCACGGTGACGCCATTTCGTCTCGCGACGCCGACACCGCGTGTTGTCGTTTTGCCGCCGGCTGCGTCACCCACGCCACACCTTGCAGCATTTGGTGTTGAAATCACCGCTACGCCTACGCCGTTGCCGCCGCGCACGCTGATGCCTGTGGAGGGCGTCCCGGCCAAAACGACGTGTGGCTCGGCTCCGGCGTTATTGTTGGCCTTCAGTTTTATGATGGCTGTGCTGCGGAGGCGGCCGCTGTAAAATGTAGAAGGGGTATATAGGCGGATGATTGTCCGTCTATATACCCCCTCCGATGAAATATGTTTGGATCAACCAAAAATCAGTTCTTCCAACCGGCGGATGTCTTCTGGCTCGACATCGGGAAAACGCAGGCCCCCTTTGACCTGTGCGCCTGTCTCCTGGAATTCGTAACCGCTCATACTAAACATCACATCGCGCGTGCCCTGAATCATCTGAAACAATCCCCATAGGGGACTCTTGGAGAAGTTGGTGTCCAAAACCTGGATTTTACCGCTTTTGAGGTAGATAACATCGGCAAATCCGCGCCGTTGGGGATGAGGTGTGATGAGGATAAAACGTTTGTTGGTAACAATGAATTGCCACTGATTGTAGTTTAGCCATTCCTGCGCCGACTCGAAGAGAAAGAACAGTGCAGTAACGATGACGATGGCCGAGACAAGTTGGATGGTATCCTCCTGGGACTGGGAGAGGATGGACACCCCAAAAAAGATTAACCCCGGAATAATAAGGATTATACCAGCGATGCCTAATAGCTTGGGCACTTTCGCACGATAATTCGCCATCCCAATGACCTGCTGCACCTCTTCTCCTTCCAGATAGCGTGGTTTCGGCAAAAAGCTTTCCAGAAAAGGATTGATAACTCGCCGAAGGAATTGCAAAACCTTTTCGGGAGCAGCCGATGCGCCAGCACGCTTTTTGGCTGTTGGCGGCGTGGTCATGGCTTTTTGATTCACGGATGGCGTTTACGGGATGGTTAGCTGCTGTCCGACGCGGATCATATCGCCCACGAGGCCGTTGCGTTGTTTCAATTGGTCCACGGTAACGCCGTATCTGCGGCTGATGTTATACAACGTATCCCCTTGTTGTACGATGTGTGCCCGCTGTCCCCCAATTTGCACGTTTTGACTAGAAATGATCCCTGGAGTGCCCAATGGGCTGACGGTTGGTGCCGGCGCGGTGGGTTGATTTCCAACCGGCGCCGTTGTTACCACAACCCCCGGCCCGGCGACGATTTGATTGATCAACTCGGCGCTGACAGCCTGAAGCTCCCGGGCATTGGGCGACTCCTGTGTGTCTCTCACCAACCGGATTGCCCACCAGGGGAGAAAACGGGAGGTAATCCACAGTACGATCAGTAAGGCCAAAATAACCCCGGCAAAGTATGAGAGCAGCTTCCCTAGGTTTTCACCGACGAGTTTGCTTTTGAAAATCAACCAGAAAGCCCACGCAAGCCCGACTAAGAAAAGGAAAAGTGCGACTAAGGCTCCTGTATTCATGATTCTCTCCTTTCTAAAAAAATATTATCTGTCACCAGGCGGGCAATCCGCCGCCGGTACAAAACTCAATGTATCCACAAAACCTGATGCTATTTTATCATAAACTGCATAATGTACACCCGGCGTTTGACTGCCTGTACCGCCGACTGCGCCGATCGCGTCTCCGGCGGCGACCGTCCCATCACCAATCGTATAGGAGCGCAACCCAATCAACCACAATATCCACTCGTCGTTTTCGATTTGGATAGTCAGACTGCCCCGGCCATCGCTATAACGGGTGAGATAGCCCGGCATGGGGGCGAGAACCAGGGACGCTTTGGTGGCTACCAGATCGATTCCGGGAAACAAACCGCACATCAACTCGCCACGTTCGAACGGTGTGACCAGCAGCGGGCTAAGGCTGGGACGCAGGCTCGCATCACCGTCACCGTGGGGTTCGATGAAACACTCCTGAACGACCGGCGCGCGGCATAACACCTGGGTTGTACCCGCGCTTGTAATGCCATCCATCTCAAGCACGACGTCGCTCCTGTGCTCCCGCTCGACATTCACTTTCCAGAGTTTGTCCCACAGTTCCTGGATCAACATCGCCGGTGCCAGGATTGCGGGGGGCATCCCCGATGTGCGTCGTTGCGCCAACTGTGCCTGCATTGCGATGTGCGTGGGCCAGGCTCCTAACGCCGTCAAGCGGTATTGGCGTCCTTGGATGTCGGTCAGTACCATGTCTTGGTGAGCAGCGTCGTAGCCGTTCATGACGTAGGCCGACTCGTTGGGACTCATGCGTGTCCGCGGACCGGCATTGTAGTAGAGATAACACCTTTTGATCAGTTGGGTATCGGTAGTGGTGTAGGAAATGTCTGGACAGTAGCTTTTGAAGACCTGGACGCCCATCCGCAGTTGGCGTGTGACCTCGCTGGCACTGAGTGGGCCGGCCGGAAAGCAGGGGAGCACGCCTGACGTTACCGCCGAATAGAGTCCCATAATGCCCTCGCAGTTATTTGGATTTTCCTCGCGCATACCGTTTTCCTTGTACCATAAGACCAGTGGTACCACCGGCGGAACATCCTCCATATAGGCGATAAGTTGAGTCACGCTGCCCCAGCGTTCTATCTGTGTCTGTTGTGTCATCGTCAGTTGATAGCGACTGCTCCAGACTGCCTGACTGCCAAGGCTGATGGCGAGCGGCAGGCTGATGAACAACAGCGTGTCGGTCATGCCCGACAGCAAAGCATTTGCCATACCCCGTACCTGAATTGTGAGGAACGGCATTATGTAAAGGCGAAACCATTCGATTAGCCACTTGGGCAGTAGACCTGTTATCCATTCCATTCTAACTGTGATTATATCATATGATTACTATTATATTAATCGCATTTATGTATTTTGGCAATCGCGGTCAAAGTGGGACAAAATGACCTGCCTCCAGACTCCCTTCCCACACGCGGGAAGAAGGAAAAAACCGCATAAAAGGTCTGCTTCCTTCCCTCACACGCGGAGTGCAGGGAGAGGGCTTTGACTAAGGACGCATTTTGTTTGCTCCTTAGCGTCCTCTGTGGTATAGTAGGGGGTGTATCAAGTCATTTGGTGATGAAGGAGGGGGGACCATGTTCAAGAGCCATACGTGTGGCGAGCTGAGTGCTGCGCATGTGGGTCAGGAAGTGACGCTGGCCGGGTGGGTGAATCTTCGCCGTGACTTCGGTGGTGTGATTTTTATCGTTTTGCGTGACCGCGCCGGATTGACCCAGGTCGTCGTCAGTGCCGAAATCTCGCCCGATGCGCATGCCCTCGCTGCCGACGTGCGCAATGAGTACGTGATTCAGGTGCGCGGGGTGGTACGCCAGCGGCCCGCCGATCAGGTTAACGCCGAGTGGGCCACCGGCGAAGTTGAAGTCGAAGCCCGCGAGGTGCGCATTCTCAACACGGCGCAGACCCCGCCGTTCTACATTTACGACGATGCGCCGGTCGATGAGGCTCTGCGCTTGCGCTACCGCTATCTCGACCTGCGCCGAAGGCGAATGCAGCGTAATATCATCCTGCGCCACCGCACGGTGCAATTCATCCGCGAGTATCTCGATCAACACGGCTTTCTGGACATTGAGACCCCACAGTTGTTCAAGTCGACGCCGGAGGGCGCGCGGGACTATCTGGTGCCCAGCCGCGTCCACCCTGGCAAGTTCTACGCGCTCCCGCAATCCCCGCAGCAGCTCAAGCAACTGCTGATGGTCGCGGGCTTCGAGCGCTACTATCAGATCGCCCGCTGCTTCCGCGACGAAGACCTGCGCGGTGATCGTCAACCGGAATTCACCCAACTTGACCTGGAAATGTCGTTTGTCCATCGCGACGATGTCTTGGACCTGGTTGAGGGGCTGTTCACCGCCCTGATTCCTGCCGTGACGCCGGAGAAACGCATCCTTTCGCCGTTCCCGCGTCTCTCGCACGCGGAAGCGCTGGCGCGCTACGGCATCGACAAACCGGACCTGCGTTTTGGCATGGAACTGGTGAACTTGACCGACACTTTGGCGCAGAGCGGCTTCGGCGTGTTCAGTGGGGCGGCGCAATCCGGCGGGCAGATTAAGGCTATCGTCGCGCCGGGCTGCGCTGACTACGCGCGCAGCGAGATCGACGGGTTGACCGAAATCGCCAAGGGGCAGGGGGCGAAGGGCCTGGTGACGCTCGCCTTCCGTGCCGATGGCGTAAAGGGGCCGGCGGTCAAATTCCTCTCCGAGGGCGAATTGGCCGAGATCGTTGTCCGTACCGGCGCGCAGACCGGCGACCTGGTGTGCATCGTCGCGGCTGAGGCGGCGGTGGTGGGGGTGACGCTTTCGGCGCTGCGACTCGCTTTCCGCGACCGGCTGGCGTTGGCCGATCCGCAGCTCCTGGCCTTCGGTTTTGTGCTCGACTTTCCGATGTTCGAGTGGAACGCCGCCGAGCAGCGCTGGGATGCCGCACATCATCCCTTCACGATGCCGCGTCCGAACACCTATGAAGCAATGATCGCCAATCCACTCGCTGTGCTTTCCGATGCCTACGATCTGGTCTGCAACGGCTACGAACTGGCATCCGGCAGCATTCGCGTCCACGATCCGAAGATTCAGATGGATATTTTCCGCGTTTTGGGCTATCCGGAAGACGAAGCGCGTGCCAAATTCGGACATATGATGGAAGCCTTCTCCTACGGCGCGCCACCGCATGGGGGTATGGCACCCGGCATCGACCGCTTGGTGATGTTGATGGCTGGAGAGAACAACATCCGCGAGGTGATCGCGTTCCCCAAGACCGCGCAGGCCACCGACCTGATGGCCGACACACCCGCCGCCGTTTCCGCACGGCAGCTCAAGGAGTTGCACATCCAGCTTGATCTCTAGGGATAACTGGGACCGAGACGCATGCAACTGCTGATTACTATTTTGCTGGCACTGGCTCTCTCCGTCCCGGTGGGAGCCGTGGCCGTAACCCTGGGGGCGTTGGTCCTTGAATTTGGCCTGGGACTGCTGGTGGAGGCCGGAGAAAAAATCGAGGCAGATCCCCGCAAGAGGAAAATTGCCAGCGTCGTGTTGGCTGTTCTGGTGGGGGGAATCATTCTGGCGATCTGTATGTTGTGTGGGGCAGTGGTGTGGTGGGCCACTACCCGTTGACCGGCGCTACGCCCAAGAGGTGTGGTTTCGACGATGTCGTTGTTATTTCAGAGTCCATGTTTTGAGGTGCGCTGGGAACCTCACGCCGGCACGCTGCGTCTGCAAAGCCCGGGACGTGCCTTGCGTTGTTTTTTCGGCGTCGAAATCGTCCAGCGCGGGCATGTCCGCACGCTGACGTCGGATAAGCTTCCTTCGGGCCGTGTGGTGACAGACCACCTGGAGGATGCGCATGGACAGGCCCAAGCCGCCACGATTTATCACCAGGAATTTCAGGGGCTGACGTTGAATGTGAGCGTGCGGGCCTATTCCTCGCGCCCATTTGTCCTGCTCAAAGTTGCGGTGACGAATGTTGGCCCGGATCCTGTACAGGTTCGCCGCTTTTTTATCAGCACCGCGCCAGATGGATTCGAATCGATTGAACCGCCCTCCGGTTTCTACGCCAATGGCTGGCAATCCTGGTCCTCTACCGGATTCTACCCGGCGCAGCGCCACCACGAGGCTTTTTCTTTGCCTGAGCGTTGGCTGCAAGGTCCTATGATCCATAACCCTGAAACGCCCTACGCTGGGCAGGCTGGGCGTTTTTGGAGTGAGATAGTCGGCGCGGTGGTGACGCCCAGGGAGGCGTTGATTGCCGGAGGCGTGTCGCTTGCGGATCAATTCGTGCAGGTTGGCGCGAATGTGCGTTCCGGTCATCACGCGCTGACTTTACAATCCCAGGCCGACGATCTGCCGTTGGATGTGGCTGAAGGACAAGCTTCTGAATGGTTCTATTTGGAATGGGTTCCCCTGCCAAGCACAGACCCTTTCGCTCAGTATGCTTACGCTGTCGTGCGCCAGATGCAGATCCCCACGCCACGACCGTCGCCTAGAGGGTGGTGCTCGTGGTATATGTACGGCAATCGGGTGACCGAAGCGGACGTCATCGAGAACCTGGCCGCCGCGGCCCTGCTCGCCGACGAAATCCCCCTGGAGGTTATCCAACTCGATGAGGGCTACCAGAGACAGTGGGGCGATTGGGCCGAGCGCAACGTGCGCTTTCCGCACGATTTTCGCTGGCTGGCTGAACGTATCCGCGGTTCTGAATTCACGCCGGGATTGTGGCTCGCTCCACTGACGGCGCATCCGAAATCATCGCTCGCCCTTCATCACCCGGATTGGCTGTTGCGCACGGCACATGGCCGCCCGGTTTCACCTGGCCTGACTTCAGGGTTCCTGGGTCGAGCGTTGGACCCCACGCATCCCGGTGTGCAGGCGCACATCGCGGGTTTGGTGCGGGATGCAGTTCATGAGTGGGGCTATGACTATCTCAAGTTCGATTTTATGTACGCGGGGGCATTGTCCGGTAAGCGATATAATCCCCGGATGACGAGGGCACAGGCGTTGCGCGAGGTCTTCCGGCTTATCCGCGAGGCGGCCGGCAGCGAGACTTACATCGTTGGGTGCGGTGCGCCACTGCAACCGGCCATCGGCCTGGTCGATGCGATGCGCATCGGGCCGGACACCGCGGCGTCGTGGGAACCGAGTTATGGGAAAGTGGGACGTTTGCTCAAGCGCAACCCTTCTTTGCCGGGTCTGCGCAACAGCTTACGCAACGTGGCGACGCGCACCTGGATGCACAATCGCTGGTGGACCAACGACCCGGACACCCTGTTGATGCGCAGCACACAAACCCAGTTGACCGATGATGAGGTTATGGCGCAGGCCACGTTGATCGGGCTTTCGGGTGGCTTGCTGTTGCTCTCCGATAAACTGGATGGGCTGACGCCGGAACGGCGCGCGCTTACCGCTGCCTTGTTCCCGTCATTGTTGGATGGGATGGATGTACTCGACCTCTTACAAAAAGAGATGCCGGAGGAGGTGGTTGTGCCCATCGCGCGCTCGTGGGGTAGGTGGCGGCTGGTTGGCCTCTTCAATTGGAGCGATACACCGGTAGAGCGCACGCTGCCGGTCGACTTGCCGATGGATCAACGCAAACCACATCACATCTTCGATTTTTGGGAGCGGCGTTACTTGCGCCTGGAACCGGGCGCGTTGCAACCGGTCTTTCACCTACCACCGCACGGCGTAGTTTTGTTGGGGATTCGCCCGGCAGCTTCTATGCCTCACCTGGTCACGACGACGTTCCACATCTCACAGGGTGCTGAAATCATAGAGTGGCAATTAGAAGATGATGACCTCACCCTGGCGATAGATTTGCAGCGCCTGGCGCAAGGTGAAGTGTGGCTGGCCTTGCCTTCCCGGCCTTCCGCAGCTTACTTGAACGAGAAGCCCCTGCCCGATGACGCTGTGCGCGCCGTCTCGCCGGGTGTGTGGGCTGCGAAATTTTACGTCAACCGCCAGGCCGCGTTACGTGTGCTGTTGAAGGCGCGCTAGAACGCAATCCGTCTCACCCGCTGGATAGTGCTTCGCGTAGATGCCCCGCAATACATTGTAGCTCCGGTGTGGCGAGCAGAGCCGTCGAACGTGGGCGCGGCAGCGCCACCTCGACGATTTCCACGACATGACCCGGCCGCGCGCTCAGTACGATCACGCGGTCGGCCAGCAGCGCCGCTTCTTCAACACTATGAGTCACCATCAGCACCGTGCGTTTATCCCGTTCCCAGATGTGTAACAATTCCTCCGCCATACGTTCGCGCGTCAGTGCATCGAGTGCGCCGAAGGGTTCGTCGAGCAGCAGCACCTCCGGATTCTGCGCCAGCGCGCGAGCTAGGGCCGCGCGCTGCGCCATCCCACCGGAGAGGTGGATGGGATACTCTTGTTCGAATCCCACCAGTCCCACGAGCGCCAGTAAATCGTCGGTACGCGTCTGAATGCCGGCAGGTGACAGCTTCATCATCTCCAAAGGCAACGCGATGTTGTCTCGCACGGTGCGCCAGGGCAGTAGCGCCGGTTGCTGAAAGACCAACCCCACACGTTTCTGCGGCGCGTGCTGCGCCTGGCCTTCGAGCAGGATTTCGCCTCGCGAAGGGGCGAGCAGTCCGGCGGCGATGCGTAGCAGCGTTGATTTACCGCAGCCCGAAGGCCCGATAAGGCAGACGAATTCACCGCGCGCTACGTCGAATGAGACGTCTTCTAGTGCGCTCAGGTCGCCCAGATAGCCGCGAAAACTCGCGGATAGGTTGCGGATGCGCAAAAACGGTTTGCTCATTCCACGAAAGCGTTGGTAAAGAAGCTCTCTACCGGCATCGTCTGCTCGATCAGGCCGATTTCCGCCATCACAGTTTGTGCCTGCTGCCAACTATCTGCATCGAAGTGACCCAGGTTGGATGCGCGCCAATATTCGATGCTGGTGTCCAATACGCCACGTTGCGCCGCGGCGTTTTCTTCAAGCCCTTCGACGTATTTCTTGCTGATCTCGAAAGCAGCGTTCGGATCATTGAGGACGTCTTGTAGCCCTTTGAGGAAGGCGTCCACGAAAGTTTGCACGACCTTTGGCTGTTCTTTGACCATCGTGTCGTTGCTGACGAGAACGGCAGACACGATGTGCGCGTAGTCCGCGACATACAGGCTGTTGAAGGGAATCCCCTGTTGCGCGAGAACTACCGGCTCGTTGTTGGCATAGACGACTACGCCATCGACTGTCCCAGCGGTCAGCGCGGCCAGTTGTGTGTAGCCGATGGCCTGCAGGTTGATGTCGGCTTCGTTTAGCCCGCCCGCTTTGAGCAGCGCCCGCAGTCCGATGTACGACGCGCCAAACGTCTCCGGGATGCCGAGGCTCAGCCCGCGCAAGTCCTCCGGGGAATCCAGAGGCGTGTCTTCCAGCGTGATGATGGAGACCGGAAACCGCTGGTACCACGCTGCCACCGCAACCACCGGCAGGCCCTGGCTGCGGGCCTGGATCACTTGATCCCCGCTGGCGATGGCGAAGGGAATTTCACCGGCGGCGACCAACTGGATGCCGTCGGTTTCCCACCTGTAGTCGAAACTGACGTCGAAGCCGGCATTCTTGAAGTATTCTCGTTCCAGTGCCATGTAGTAAGGGGTGAACTGTACGTTCGCCACGTAACCCATCGGTAAATTGACTTGCGTCAACTCCGATTTGGCTGGACTGCTGGTACATCCTATCAACAACATCACCACAACAAGTAGACAGAACAAACGTGTGCGCATTGAAACCTCCCTCTGTAAAAAATCAATCACCAAGTCACAAAGACTCAAGGGAAACCTTGCGGGCATCCTGTGTCTTCGTGGTACAAAACTACAATCAAGTGGATTCTTCGCTATAAGCGGTCGTTGTATCCTGCACATTCCAGCGGAGCGTGCGATGTTCCACGACGGTGAGCAATCCGTAAACCGTTAGTGCAATTGCCATCAGGGTGATGATTGCCACGAACATCATCGGCATATCGTAGAGATTCTGCCCCTGCTTAACCAGGTAGCCCAATCCCTGCGTTGAGGCCACGAATTCGCCGACGACTGCCCCCATCCCTGCGAGTGTGCCGCTGACCCGCAGCCCCGACAGGAACGCGGGCAGCGCAGCAGGAATCTCCAGGCCGAGCAGCACCTTATATCGAGGCGCTTCCAGCATCCGAAACAGATCGCGCAGGCGTGGATCGATTCCTTTCAGCCCGGTGACGACGTTGACCAGGATGGGGAAGAAGACGATAAGCGCGCACACGATCACTTTCGAAGCCAGTTTGGGACCGAACCACACAGTTAGTAGTGGTGCGAGTGCCACAATCGGTACCGCTTGCGAGGTGACAATTACTGGCTCAAGGAGATAGGCGAGCAGTTTGCTGTGAGCCACGCCATAGCCTAACACTACAGCGAGCGTCGTCCCGACGAGCAGCCCCAATCCCATCTCCAACAGGGTAACGCCGGCATGGTGCACCAATGTGCCGTTCGTAGCGAGCTTGACGAACCGCGTCAGTACCTCTGCAGGCGTCGGCAGCAGGAAGCGGCGAGGCGTGTCGCCGATCCATTGCACTCCTGTCTGCCAGACGAGCAGTGCCAGCCCCACCGACAGCAGATAAAAGGGCAGCTGCTGGAAGGGTGACTGCCGGTAGTCTCCATTCGATGTGCGCGTGCTGCGTGATGTCAATGCTTTCTCCTGGCCATACACAACGCCCCAAAGTTGACCTTCGGGGCGTTGTACGACACGCTTATCCTGCGCGCGCTCCTTCTTTTATCCGGACTTTGCCGTTCGCACTCGAACTGCTTTTACCGTCGGCCCCGGAATTACACCGGATCTGCCGTTTGCCTGTGGCAAACCGCTCGCGGGCTTGAGAATTGCCGTCGCATCAGCGCGGCCATTCTCTCTACCGCCGGTCGGGAGTTGAGCCTTTGCACTAGACCCGCACCCTGCCCCGAAGGAATCTATGGATTGTTAAGCTAACATCAAGTATACCATATTTTACAAAAACTATGCGCGTTTCCGCGTTTTCCCGTGGAGCACCACGCCTACACCGAAACTCAACAAGGCGACTGCACCGCCGCACATCCCAGGGCTGCCGGATGTAGGTGTTGTCGTGGCGGGCGTTGCTGTGGATGATGCCGTGGGTGTTGTTCCGGTTTCGGTTTGCGGGGTCTCTGTCGCCGGCGATGTCTCAGGACGCGCAACGGCATCTGCCTCTGTCCCCAGGTGGAAGTGGTAGGCCATCCCATCCGGTGCGACGAAGTAGGTTTCCTCGGCGACGGCGAAGTATGCGCTCAAGTCTGGCTGCGTTGTGGTCAATTGCCAGTACGTCTCGGACATGAAGGTGACCGTTTGTGGCGTCATTTTATCAGGGATGTAGGCTGTGTCTGTGCAGACGTTATCCTTGCACAAGAAGGTCTTGTCGCCCACGTAGCGAACGCTGCTTTGTCCCGGCGCTGTGATGCTCCCGTCCGGCGCAGGTGACATGCTGCCGGCAGTGGGCGCGGCGGCGGCGGCTTCCAACTCCTGGCGCATGACCGCGTCTTCCACGGCCTTCTCGCCCGACGGTGCCATCGGCGTGGCTTGGAAGTATTCCGTCACTTGATCGGCGGCGTTCTGACGGCCCTCGGAAGTCAACACGTTTCCCGGTTCCTCCACCAGGAATGAGGTGTAGGGCGTGATGATGCCATAACGCAGGCTCAGATCGACAACAGCGCCGATCCACTCTTCCTTTTCGCCGTGCAGACGGATTTGCGTGAGCAGGTAGCCGATCTTGCGGGAGGCCCACAGTCTGGGGATGAAGTCCTTGTCGCCAGATGTGGTGAAGTTTCCGTTGTAGGTGTATGTCTCACGCCGGCCTTCGACATCACCGGTCAGCGTGATCGTCCGCGCGCCCGACCCGCTATAACGTCCAGCGATGATGAGTTGCATCCCGGCGTACAGGTCGGGGAGCGGGGTGGGGTACACATCGTAGGTTTGCACCCCGTCGAAGTCCAACGCGATATTGGTCAGCACCGGGCTTTGGATGCGCCCGTAGAAGGCCGATACCTTTTCGTCGATACGCTCTTCTGGCGCGACGTAGGCCGGGACACCCCGGTGGTCGGCGGCAAGTTGATCGAGGAACAGCGTGTTCACGTCGTAGCCTACCCCAAAGGGGAAGATGCGCACGGCAGCGGGCGCTTCTTGCGTGAGCGTGCTCAGGAGTGTGTCGTCATCTGTGATGCCCTCAGTCGCCATTCCATCGGTGAGGAAGACAACGATAGTAGGTCGCGTTCCGTCCGCTTGGGCAAGCGCCTCGGAAAGCCCGTGGTAGATGTTCGTCCCGCCAAGCGCCTCCAACCGGTATACCCACGCGATAGCGGCCTCGGTCTCCTGCGGCCCTTGTAAGGTTGGCGCATACATGCGCGCCCCGCTACTGAACGCCACCACGTTGAAGCGATCTTCGGGATTCAGTCGTTTGAGGATGTAGGCGAGCGCGTCCTGCGCCTGCTTGAGCTTCTCGCCGTCCATCGAGCCGGACGTATCCAGCACGAGCAGGATGTCCCTGGGTAACACGTGGTGCGTTTCAGTCTCCAGGGCCGGCGTGAGCATCAACAGGAAGAAGCCATCCTCGGCTCCGGTCTGGTAGGTGAGCAGGTTCGCGCCGATGTCGCGCGAATCTTCGCGCTCCGTCGTTACGCTAGCATACAATTCGAAGTCCCGGTCCGGCAGGACGTGGTTCGCTTCGTAGCTGAGCGTGGCGCGCTGCGCCCCCTCGCGGGCGATGACCACCTCGTTTTGATGGCTGGGGGAATAGATGGTCCGCAGCGGCGTCTGTGATGTCAGGCTTACAGAGATGCTCACCTGTTCCAGCGGCAGCGCGGAGAAGCGTTCGGTGTTCAGGGGATAGCGGTAGTGCAGCATACCTTCTTCAAAGGGGAGGATTTCCGTGTATTCCAACTGGACGCGGCGCTCTTCCCCTGCCGGAATGGGAAAGATACGCGCTTGCACAGCGTCGCGCCCGACGTATTCCAGCAGTGCAGGATCGCGCTGTCGGCGTACGTAGCTCTCGTAGATTTCGCGTGCTTTGTCCGCCGGGAGGATTTCGCCCTCGATGGGTTGCCCATCTATCCACATCACGAAATTCTGCACCGCCGCGCCGGGCGGCAGCGGGAAGATGTAAGTGCCCTCCGCGGCGGCTTTTCCATCATTGCGGAACACCTGATCCACCTTTGTGGTTGCCACCTGATCCTCGATCGTCACTGTCACGCGATGGTAACGAATCGTCAGCCATGGCGTCCAGTCGGGTGGTGGCTCGACCGGCGGATCGATGATGATAATCCCATCGGCCAGTACCGGTCCCGTGTGCAGAAGTATCCCCATCAATAAAATGAGTGTTATCAGTTGTTTTTTCATCGGTTTCTCCTTGTTTGCGACGGAGTATGGAGCAAGGAGTAGGTATGTCTTTCATATTCCATACTCCGCACTCCTTTCTCTATGACGTTACTCAGGGAACGAAGGTTCCGTTGCGGTTGTGCCTTCTGCCAGCCAGAGTATAATACGGGTGTGATAACAAACGATGGCGCGCGTGCAAGTCTGTGGCAATGGGGATGCCTGGCCCTGTTAGTCGGCGGCATCCTCCTCGTTATCCTGACCGGGATGTGGCTCTTTTCCAAACCGACCGCGCAGCCGTCAGGCCCGCGCCCTACGGCCATTGTCTGGACGGCATCACCCACACCCTCTCCGACGCCTACATCCGCGCCAACGCCGACGCCACAGCCTACGCTGCCCCTCTCACCGACGGAAATCGGGGTGGGGGTGCGCGTGCAGGTCAGCGGGACGGGCGCGGCGGGGCTGAACATCCGTACCAGTGCCAGCACCACTGCCGAACGTTTGAGTGTCGCTACCGAAGGCGAAATCTTCATCGTCGCTGCCGGACCGACGCAGGCCGACGATCTGACGTGGTGGTTTCTACGGGACGAGGCCAATCCGCAGCGTGAGGGCTGGGCCGCCGCCAATTACCTGATCGTCGCGCCGTAAGTCGAAGTTTTTAGCTACGGATCCTCACGAGTTTGACCAATTTTGTGTTTGCGAGATTCGTGCAAATTTGTGGTTTATGGTATGGGAGTATGTATGGATCAAGAGATCATAATCCGCGCCGGGAAACTCCGGGGAGAGATTAATTATCACAACTACCGCTATCACACACTCGACAGCCCGTTGATCAGTGATGCGCAGTTCGATGCATTGGTGGACGAATTGCGCGCGCTTGAGGCTGAATACCCTGAGCTGATCACGCCGGATTCACCCACGCAACGGGTCGGCGGCGTGCCTGCCGAGGGTTTTGCGAAGGTCGAGCATCCCGCGCCGATCCTCAGCCTGGACAAAGCCTCCAGCCGCGCGGAACTCGTCGCCTGGCATACCCGCATCAGCAAGTTGCTGCCCGAGGGCGCGCGTTCGTTATCCTACACCGTCGAGCCGAAATTCGACGGATTGACGGTGGTGCTGCATTATCGCCAGGGACAGCTCGTGCTCGGCGCGACGCGGGGTGATGGGCTGGTCGGCGAGGACATCACCGCGAACCTGCGCACGGTCAAAACGCTGCCGTTACGTATACCCGCCGATCCCAACGGGCCGCAGCCCCCGCCGTACCTGGTGGTGCGCGGCGAAGTGCTGATCCTGCTCAAAGATTTCGATGCACTCAACGCGCGATTGGTTGAACCGGGTGCGCCAACTGGCGCTGTACCCTTTGCCAATCCACGTAACGCCGCTGCCGGTTCGCTGCGCCAGCTCGATCCGACGATCACTGCGCAGCGGCCCTTGCATCTCTATGCCTACAGCATCGTTACGGCAGATGGCCCTGTTCCCGAAACGCAGCGCGAGACACTGGACTATCTACAGGCGTTGGGCTTTGCCGAACCGGACGAAATCGTCTTTTTTCAGGATTTGGACGCCGTCGTCGATTACTGTGCACAGATGCACGTGCGGCGCAATACCTTGTCTTATGAAGCCGACGGCTTGGTGGTCAAGGTCGATGACCTGGCGACGCAGCGCATGCTGGGCGTTGTGGGAGGGCGTCCGCGCGGCGCGGTGGCGTACAAGTTCCCGGCACAGGAGGCGACCACGACGCTTACGGATGTAGAGTTCTCCGTGGGGCGAACGGGCGTTATCACTCCCACGGCGCTGTTGGACCCGGTTCCCATCGCTGGGGTGACGGTGGGCCGTGCCTCGCTGCATAACTTCGATTTCATCGCCGAGCGTGATATCCGTATTGGCGACCGCGTGCTGGTTAAGCGCGCGGGGGACGTGATTCCCTACGTCGCTGGACCGGTCGCCGATGTGCGCGATGGTAGCCAGCGCCCCATCGAACCGCCGTCTACATGCCCCGCGTGTGGTGATCCCGTTGTTCGTCCCGTAGGCGAGATTGCTTACTACTGCATCAACGCCGCCTGTCCGGCCCAACTGGTGCAAAAGCTCACCTATTTTACGCACGTCCTCGACATCGAAGGCTTGGGAGAGCGTACTGCCGTGCAGTTGGTGGAGCAGCGTTTGGTCGAAGACCCTGCCGACCTCTACTACCTTACGAAAGAGAGCTTGCTCACGCTGGAAGGCTTCGCTGACAAGAAGGCCGGCAATTTGCTCGACGCCATCGCCCAGGCCAAAGACCGGCCCTTCGACCGCGTGTTGGCGGCGCTAGGCATCCGAGGTGTGGGAACGACGGTGGCGCAGGTGTTGGCGGGGGCGTTCCCTACGCTGGATGCGCTGGCGGGGGCGTCCGCCGAGGTCATCGCCAGCGTGGAGGGCATCGGCCCGGTCACGGCGCAGAACATCCTTACCTGGTTCGCCCATGTCCACAACCGCGCGATGGTCGAAAAGCTGCACCAGGTCGGGCTGAAGCTGGCGACGGAGAGCAGGGTCGTCGTGGGGGAACAGCCGCTCGCGGGCCTTACCTTCGTCATCACCGGTACGCTTTCCCGCCCCAGAGACGATGTGAAAGCGTGGATCGAATCGTTCGGTGGCAAGATCTCCGGTTCAGTGAGCCAGAAGACCAGCTATCTCGTCATCGGTGACGATCCCGGTGGCAGTAAGTACAATCGCGCCCGGGAACTCAATACCCCATTGATAACGGAGGAACAGCTCCGCGCTTTGGTGGGCATCCATCCGCAACATTGAAGGGGAGATCCTTGACAATTTCCTTGCGCTCACGCTGCACTTGCGCCCTTTCTCTGTTGCGAGTATCATTAGCGTAGATAACGCCGAACGTGAAAACGTGTAACCTGTAACTGCTTTTAGGAGGAACCATGGGACTTTTAGGAAAGGGACAGATGAGTTCGCCGATTCAGAACCACGAGGTTCACATCGCCAATGATTTGCTCTGGGTGACTGGTGAAATGGAGACGTTGGGCAATCCCCATAACTATATCAATCAGGATGGGTTGGACTTTATTCGAATTGGCAATCCCCATCTGTCGCCATGGTCTTTTTCGGGCTTGCCCTCAAGTCATGCCTCAGAAATCATCATGGCGCGTGAACGGACACAATTTCTGATGTTCTTGCATGAGGAATCTCTGGCAGAATATCGCCCCGCTCCGCGTATGGAGATACTGGTCTTGCATATGCCGCTGGCCATTATCCGGGGCAAAGCACCATTTCTCAGTGAAGCGAAAATCAACAACTTCCTGGATTTCTGGAAAGGCATCTTCGTGCCCATCGTTGATGTGGAGATCTATTTCCTCGCCGACAGCTCGAGCCAGTTGCCCGCGAAATCGCCGTTGACCTACATCAACCGTTACATTTTGCAGAGCTATATCGCAGGCTGATCGAAGCCAGTTGACCTATGCGTATACCTGATGGGAGAGAATGCCCTTACTACGACGGCGGTTACTATCGCCGGGCAGCGGCTAAAGAGCGTTGCCATTTGCTGGATGGAAAGGCTGACACGAAGTACTGGACGTCAGCATTATGCCGTCACTGCATTGCCCCTGATATCCATCGTGCCAACGGCTGTGCGAATATGATCTTGCACGCCCGTGTTGGCGGGGCGGGGTGGCGTTTTTGGGAGGTCCGTCGCGTGCACATTTGGGCCACTTGCACGCGCAGTGGCGCTGTGGTCGAGGATCCCTACCGCGGCTGTGGACTGTGCCATACACCTTTGACCTTTGTCGTTGGCCCAGAACCAGAGGACTCGCCCTAAACGGCTATCTTTTTGCTGAGTTGACTATCCGAATATCCGACTGCTTGACTAAACAACTATCAGACTATTCGAGGAGTGTGTTTTATGGACCATGACCCTATTCATATTGGCGTTATTGGAGGTTCGGGCCTGTACCAGATGGAGGGCCTGGAGGACATGCATGAGGTTCGCGTCACTACACCGTTTGGTGATCCCAGTGATGTGCTCATCGCTGGGCGCATCGAGGGCGTGCCGGTGGTCTTTTTGCCTCGTCATGGACGTGGTCACATCCATGCGCCTACCGAAGTCCCCTACCGCGCCAATATTCACGCGCTGAAGCAGCTTGGCGTCGAAAAAATCATCAGTATCTCCGCATGCGGTTCCCTGCGCGAGCACCTGCATCCCGGCGATATCGTTGTGCCAAACCAGTTGTTCGACTTCACCAAAAATCGCCCTAGATCCTTCTTTGGCGAGGGATTGGTTGCCCATATCTCGGTGGCCGAGCCGTTTTGCCCGGCGCTTTCCACACTGTTGTTCAACGCCGTCGCGGCGGCTGGGGGAACCGTGCATCGTGGTGGGACACTTATCACTATCGAAGGCCCGCGCTTCAGCACGAAAAGCGAGAGCCTCGTCTATCGCCAGTGGGGGATGGACATCATTGGCATGACGGCTGCGCCGGAAGCCTTTTTGGCCCGTGAAGCCGGTATATGCTACGCGACGATGGCGCACATCACGGATTACGACGTCTGGCACGAGAGCGAGGAGCCGGTCACAGTGGAGATGGTGGTTCAGGTTCTTCACCACAATCTTGGTCTGGCGCAGCAAGCGATCCGGCTGTTGGTGCCACGTCTGGTCGAGGGAGCGGCGGATTGTGTGTGCGCGCAAACCCTCGACACAGCTTTGATCACCGCACCTGAGTCTATCTCGGCGGAAGCCCTGGACAGGCGGCGCCTGTTGGTGGGGGCCTATCTCCTGTAAATGAGCACTCAGCCTGTTCGTCGGCGCTGGCGACCCTTTGCGATCATCAAACCTGAAAGTCTGCTGGTTGGTATCCCTGTCTGTTTCGTTATCCTCGGCGCGTTGACGCTTTACCTGGCCGCGCCGATTCCATCTCTTACCGCTCGACACCTGCTTGCGCTGGTTTTAGGGTGGTCAGGAGTCTGGGGGGTAACATACATTGTGCTGCACCGCCGGCTTCCCGGCGCGGATCCCTTTTTCATTCCACTTGTTAGTATGCTCACCGGTTGGGGATTGCTACTGCTGGCACGGATGGCCCCGTCCTTTCTGCTGCGGCAAATCCTTTGGCTTGCTGTAAGTTGCTGTGCGATGTGTGTCGTGGCCCTGATCCCCATTTTACCCCGTCTGCTGCGGCGGTATCGCTATACGCTTCTGGTAGCAGGATTACTACTGCTCGCCGCGACGTTCTTCTTTGGCGTCAATCCTTCGGGCTACGGTCAAGAGTTGTGGCTGGGCGCGTTTGGCGTCTACTATCAGCCCTCCGAGATGCTCAAGTTGCTTTTAGTCATCTACCTGGCATCTTACCTCTCGGACCGGCGCGATCTGCTTGAACGGCAGGGCGGTAAGACGGTGTGGATGGCAGTCCTCGGCCCCATGTTGACGATGGTGGGACTGGCGCTGCTGTTTTTGGGATGGCAACAAGACCTTGGGGCGGCATTGCTCTTTTATCTCACGTTTGTTGCCATGCTCTATTTGGCCTGGGGCAAGGGCTGGCATGTCGCTATCAGCTTGTTGTTGTTTGTCCCCATTGCCCTGGCGGGATATTGGCTCTCGGATCGTGTCGCGCTGCGGGTGAGCATCTGGCTCGATCCCTGGCGACCCGATCAGGCCGATCGCGCCTTTCAGATCTTGCAGTCACTGTACGCTTTTGCCTCCGGCGGCTTGGTAGGACAGGGACTGGGGCAGGGATTGCCAACGCTCATCCCCGCTGTCCATACCGATTTCGTCTATGCAGCTCTGGTAGAGGAGTTTGGGCTAATCGGCGGCATTGCTGTGCTGTTGATGTTTGGTTTGTTGGTTTACCGGAGCATTTTGTTGGCGCAGCGCGCGTCTGTTGCGGGTATTGGCTCACCCTTCGAGTCGCTGCTGGCAGGCGGTATCGCGGCGCTGTTCGCTATTCAGATTTGGGTGATTATGGGCGGCAATGCCAAGTTAATCCCTATCACCGGTGTAACTCTGCCGTTTCTCAGCTATGGGGGATCGTCGCTACTCACGGTTTTCATCGCTCTGGGACTGTTATTGAACATCTCGGCCCCGCATCGGGAACCCATTACCATTACCCTCGCCCCTGAGAGCGTGCCCCTGCGCCGGACGGCGGGACATCTGGGAAGGGTGTTGCTGTTCTTCCTGGCGAGTGTTGCCCTCATCACCGGCGTGTGGACGGTGCTCCGCGCCGACGAATTGCGCGATTACTTCACCAATCCACGCCGAATTCTGGCCGAATCTCGTATTCGGCGCGGGCGCATCCTCGATCGCAACAGCGTGGCCCTGGCTGAGATAGACATTGATGATGCCGGCTACGTCACGCGCATTTATCCTGCAGTGGAAGCTGCCCCGGTGATTGGCTATAACACGCTGCAATACGGCGTAAACGGCATTGAGGCGGCGTGCGATGCTCGACTACGCGGCGATATGGCGCGCACTCCCTGGCAGAATTTCCAGGCGGGATTGTTGCATCAGCCGTCGGTGGGGCGGGATGTGCGCCTGACGCTCGATGTGCGCCTGCAACAAACCGCGCAGCGCCTTTTGGCGGATTATCAGGGTGCGGCAGTGTTGGTCGATACGCGCACCGGTGAGATTCTGGCCCTGGCATCCAGTCCTACCTATAATCCGGCTACTGTCGAAACCGATTGGGCGGACCTGTACGCTAATCCTGACGCACCCCTGCTCAACCGCGCTACGCAAAGCCTGGCGCAGCCCGGCTCGGTGTTGCAGACGGTGGTGCTGGCTGCGGCATTGCGCGCGGGCGAACTCCCCGAATTGATGCTGCCGCTCAGTGCCTATGTGAAGGTCAACGGTGAAAGCCTTACCTGTACCCAGACGCCTTTAGCTCCTACCTGGCAATCCGTCTTAAATGCCGGCTGCCCGGCCCCCTTCGCGGCGTTGGGAGAGCAATTGGGGATGGCGAGTCTGGCGGAGAGTTTTGCTGCGTGGGGACTCACCGACGCGCCCGCCTTGGAAGTCCCTACCGTCGCCGCGCCATGGGAGCCTGACTCTGCCGATGTCATCCGCGAGGCCGTCGGGCAGGGTGGTCTTTTGGTGACCCCGCTGCACATGGTGAGTGTTGCTGCTGTCGTGGGCAATGCTGGTACGCGCGCGCCGCTGCACTTACTCGTTAATCCCTTGCCTGGGTGTGCATTCCTGGATACATCGACAACAAGAGTCACCACGCCCAACATCGCGGCGCAAATTCTCGAGCTGTGGCCGCGTTACGGCAGCGTCGTGGGGCATCTTGGCGAAGCTTTGGCCGGTCCCGGCCGTACGCAGACGTGGTTCATCGGATTGAACTCGCCGCAAGTGCCTCGTTATGCCGTGGCCGTTTTGGTCGAAAATGCATCTGATCGTCAAATTCCGGTTCGAATCGGGGAGCAATTGCTCGTTCATGCTGTGAAGCCCTGATCAGCAGGCGGCAAAACCAACGCACTTTATACCTGGGGTATGATCATGGTCAATTTCTAACCCCAAAACCGTGTTTTTGGTTTGACAAACCACGATTCTAACATATTATTAGAGATAGTTGTTGACATCATATTTGCCTGCCCTGATGCGGGAATCAATTTCTATATACAACGCAAGGAGCACATAATGAACGATATGATCCTGTTAGTCGAAGACGATGAGGCTCTGGCGCAGTTAGTGCAACTGCTTTTGGAACGTGCCGGATATACGGTCAAGGCCGCCAGTAATGGGGAAAGCGGTTTGGCGCTGGCCCAGCAAACACATCCGGACCTGGTTTTGCTGGATATTCTGATGCCAGATATGGATGGGTGGCACGTTTACGAAGCCTTGCGTCGCATCACCGATGTGCCGGTGCTTTTCTTGACCGCCTTGGGTGATGAGCACAACATTGCCTACGGCCTGGGTCTGGGCGCGGACGACTACATCGTCAAGCCCTTCGGCTACAAGGAACTGGTGACCCGTGTTAAGGCTGCACTGTCGCGCGCGCGCCGTGCCCGTGGCGAACAGACCATCTTCCAAACCGGCAACCTTTGGGTCAACCTCGACACGCATGAAGTCAAAGTGGATAACCGCCTGGTCAGCCTGACCCCGACCGAATTCCAGTTGCTCTCGGCACTTATCCAGGATTCCGGACGTACGGTCAATCACGACACGCTGTTACGTCGCGTGTGGGGGGCGGAGTATTCCAACCGGCGCGACTATCTCAAGCTCTACATTTGGTATCTGCGGCAGAAGGTCGAAGCCGATCCGCGCAACCCCAAGCGGATTGTCAGCGAACGCGGTCAAGGCTACCGGCTGGTCATCGAAACGCCAGAGGCGTAGGGGTAAAAAACCGTGCTCTTCGGCGGACTGTTGCAGCAACAGCAAGCCTGGAGATTCGATCTCGCATCGGCGTTCATTGGGGCTGCCATTGCCTTGGTCCTCGCGCGAATCGTCTATCAACGCCGCGAGCAGATCAGGGAATTTGCCCTCAAATTGTGGTCGCCGGTGATGAACCTGCGCACCCGCGCGCAGGCCAGCCAGGAAGAACGTTACATCACCGCCCTGGAAAACGAGCTTAAGGAACTGTTGCTTTTCAAACCCGAGGATCCTCAGAAAATCTTCCAGCCACCGACCTTTGTTGCACCACCACCGCTGCCTGCAAAAGCAGACACGATGGATGATCTGTATGTCGAACCTTTGGAAGTCAGCTATGCGAATCTCACTGAAGGCCATCCCCGGCTGGTGATTACTGGACCACGGGCTTCAGGACGTACGACGGCTTTGGCGATGTTGGTGTGGCAGACAGCGGCGCGAGCTGCACCGCGCACGACTTCGCGCGGCGGCAGGCACCGTCCTTATGAGCGTTTTCCCCTGTGGATCGACATGGCGTACTTCAAAAACTTACCCGAAGCCTCATCCGAGCCGGCTGCCGAGCGACTCGTTCAACTGGCGGCACAGTTTATGTCGGGCTTAGTTCCCCGCTGGACGCTAAACCATCTACGCAACGAACCGTCGCTTATTCTTGTGGATAACTGGGAAATCTTGCCGCCTGACACGCGTCGTGTTGTCGCACGCTGGTTTGCCGAAGTCGCGCAGAGCCTTCCGAAAAGCTGTTGGCTGGTCGCCAGTGGTGAAGTGGGGTATGGGCCGTTGATCGAGGCTGGATTTGTTTCACTGGAGCTGGCTCCACCTTCCGGCAAAGAGACCATTATTGCCCTCTACCGTGGGTGGGCTGAACTACTTGGCGCTATCTCTGCTGAACCAGCAGAAGAAACCCTCGACTTGCTGAAGTGGGCCGAAGACACGGGTGCCTCGCTCCTGGAACTCAATACGCGCGTGCTGGTTTACCTGCGCACGCGGCAGCTTCCCTCTCGCCCGGTCGATGTCCTCGATCGCTTCCTCGATCATTGCATCCCCACGCCCAACCTGGGAGAAGGGCAGGCTGAAGTTGTTGAGCAGGCGCGGGTGCTCACGCTCAGCGCGTTGAGTTACCTGGCAAAGAGGCATCGTCTGGAAGGACGCGCATTGACGCAGCAGGAAATCTACGACTACGTTGGCACATTGCTGCCGCCTGAGGAAATGCGACCGCCCAAGCTCGAAGGCGCTATCCGTCGTATGCTCTTTGATACGCAGTTGTTGAAGCGCGAGGGTAAATTCTGGGTACCGGCACATTACATTTGGGACGATTTCCTCACCGTCTGGGCGCTCGTGGAGGACGAAGTCGGTGCGGATATGGTCAAGGCACACCTGGGCGATCCCACATGGGTGCTGCTGCTGGAGTTCTATGCCGCGCTGGAAGATGTTTCGGCGATGGTGCACACGCTGCTCCAGACAGCTGCGCTGCACGGCGATATACCAAGTCTCCTGCGGGCAGCGCGCTGGGGTGTGATTGCGCCAGAGGAAGCTCCCTGGCGAAAGAACCTGATGAAAGCCCTCGCGCAGACATTTACCGATTCCGATCTCGATTGGCAGACCCGGCTGCGTGTGGGACGTGCGCTGGCGAGCACAGCTGGTGAAGGAGCGCGCGCGTTCTTCATTCAAACGCTGCGCCAGCCTTCGGTTCCTATTCGCAGCGCGGCGTTGCGCGGGTTAGGGTGGTCGGGATCTCCGCGCGAGATGCCGCTCTTTGTCGGCGCGCTACAGGACCTCGATCTTGAAATTCAGCAGAGCGCAATAGAGGCATTAGGCGACATGGGGACATCCGGCGCGGTGCGACTGCTGCGGGATACAATGCTTCAGGCCGACGATCACCTGCTCCCCAGTATTGCCGAGGCGCTTTCCAAGACGGCAGAGGGCGTCGAAGCTCTCAAAGAGGCCGCCGACAGTGAAGTACTTTTGATTCGTCGCACGGCAGCGCAAGGATTGGGGCGTGTCGATCAACCCGGAGTCAAGGAAATCCTAGAGAGAATGGCCCGTGAGGATTCCGAATGGTTGGTGCGTTCATCGGCGGAGATTGCGCTCAATGCGATGAAGGATAAAACCGAGGACAAGGTCGTTGTTCTGTCCCCGCCGCAAATCGATCAAATGGAATGGCTCATCGCGTGGGCTGCCAGCCAGGGATCGGGACTTGGGGTAGGGAAGGCCGCGGCTGCTATGCTGGAGCGTGCCATTACGCAGGGCGACCCGAAGGCGCAAATCCTGGGCATTCTCACCTTGACGCATGTGGGGCGCGAAGCGCATATCAAGTTGCTGGAACCGCTGCTGGACAGCACTGATGCGGATGTTCAATACGCCGCCGAGCATACGATACGCCTTTTCGAGCGGCGCTACGATATCTATCAGTAATCGTTTGTGATAGCAAACATCCGCCGGTGGTGAGACGGCGGATGTTGATTTTCTAACGGTTAATCCTCTGTGGTTTGTTTGGGTGGCGTCCACTCTGGTTCGTAACCGTCGCCTCGCAGCAATTCCCGCGTCAACATGCGATATGCCAGCGCCCCTGTCGAACGCGGTGCATAGAAGACGCCCGGCTCACCAAAACTGGGGGCCTCACTCAAGCGCACGCTGCGCGGAATGATGACGTTGAACACTTGATTGGGGAAATGTCTGCGAATTTCCTCGGCGACCTGTCGTGAGAGGGTCGTGCGGCTGTCGTACATCGTCACGACGACGCCGCGCAGTGTTAATGTGGGGTTGAGGCCGCGCTGCACCAACGTGATGGTACGCATCAACTGCGCCAGCCCTTCCAGCGCCAGATATTCGCATTGTACCGGCACGATGACGGCGTGGGCGGCGCTCAAGGCGTTGACGGTGAGCACGCCCAGGCTCGGTGGGGAATCGATGAGCAGGTAATCGTAGCCGCTGATGGGGGCCAGCATAGTTTTGAGATGTTCTACCCGCTCGCGCGGATCTACCGCACGGTTCAGCTCGACGGTTGCCCCGGCGAGTGCGGGTGAGCTGGGTAGAATATCCAGCCCCGGCCAGCGGGTTCCGCGAATGACTTCGGTGACGCTTTGCTCGCCCGTCAGGACGTCGTAGATAGACGAGGAGAGATTGCGTGAGTCCAGCCCCAGGCAGGTTGTGGCGTTGCTCTGCGGGTCGATGTCAATGAGTAAGACGCGGTAGCCCCAGTCGGCCATCGTCGCGGCAACGTTCACCACAGTGGTCGTCTTGCCGACACCGCCTTTCTGATTGGTGAAAGTATAGACTCGCGTCATTTTGTCCTAGCTCAGATCCAGAGGACACGCGGCGACTTCGTCCGGTTTCGGCGTCGAGGCCAACCCCACGCGCGTGACCGAACACGCCGCCAGGCACGCCGCGAAAGACGTTGCCGCTAATGGGCGCGCACCCGAAGCCAGCGCGATGAAGAACGCTGTGGCAAAAATATCGCCAGCCCCCGTGGGATCGACTTGTGTCACCGGCACGGCAGGGAATGGTGTTGGCTGCCCGTTAAGGAAGATCGTTCCGCCGTCCCATCCGCACGTCACCACCAACACGTGTGTCTGCTGTGCGAAATGTGCCGCCAAACCCCAATCACCACCGATGTCCTCGATACTCAGGACGACGGCAGAAGCCAGCGGCAGCAAATGTTCGGCCTCGGCCCAGACTGTGGGGAAGACGTGCCCGCGCGTGTCGTTACTGCGCATCCATCCCTGGGGCGTGATGCCCAGGAAGGCTTTCCCGGTGTAATAGTCTGCCAGGCCGGGATCACATTCGCGCATGATGGGGCCAAGATGCACGATGGGTGTTTTGAGCCAGGGTTGGGGAATCACATCCGGCGTCAACGGCGCAGCGGGCGTGTAGACATATTGCTCCCGGTGACCGTTGACGTACACATTCTCGAAAGTTGTCGTGGTGGTGGCCGGACGACGCACCAAGGCAGCGACCTTTTCCAACCGCGTGAGGTTTGTGTCCGTGCTGGCGCTTGTCACAATACCGACGGTGCGCCCTAGTGCCGCCGCCGTCAGCGAGGCGTATGAAACCGTGCCACCTAACGCGTATCCCCCGTCAGGCAGGATGTCCTGGGTAACGTGCCCGATGACCAGGTAGTCGATGGGGGCTAGAGTCCGATTCATTGTTTGACTACGCTCAGTCTTCTTTTTTGTTGGGCATAATCGTGATAGCGCGTTGCTGTCCTCTACCGGTGCTTTCGGTTTTCACGCGCTTATCTTTGCGTAAAATCATATGAATGACGCGCCGCTCGTGGGCGGGCATAGGTTTCATCCGCACGGTGCGCCCGGATTTGATGGCCTGATCGGCCATCTTACGTGCCAGGGCTTCTAGACTGCGCTGGCGGCGCTTGCGATAGCCGTCTGCGTCGAGCACGACGTTGTAATCGCCTTCTGTCAGGCGGTGGAGCAGGGTGCGGAACAAGTACTGGACCGAGTCCAGGGTTTGCGCGCGCGGTCCCACCATGATATCAGCGTCTTTGCCACGCAGCGCTATCCACAAAGCCGGGCGATCTTCCTGTTCCCAACTTACAGAGCATTGGATGTTAAACCCGGCGAACAGGTTTTCAGCTACTTCCAGGGCCGTTTTTTCCACGAGAGCGCGATCCAGAGGAGCGGACGGTCGCTCGGCGCGAGGCTTTTCCTGGAGTTTGACTGGTGTGAGTTTGGGGGCGGGTTTTGCGGGTGCAACCGGCTCCGGTGTTGCGGCGGGTTTTTCGGCAGGTGGCGTGGCCTCGACCATCTTCTTCGCTTCGATCTGCGGTGTAGCGGGTGCTGCAGCTGCTTTCATCTGCGGCGGCACTGGCTTTGATTCGACGATCTTCGGCATAGGTTCCGGCTCAGGGGACGCTGCCGCCAGTGGGGGGGCAAACGTGACCGAGTCGGGTTTAGGTTGCGGAACAACGGCTGTGGGGACGCTGGGTGTTGCGGCTTGAGCGCGCCGTGAGACTTGCACGCGCGCTTCGCGGGCACCAATGCCCAGAAAACCACGACTCCCTTCGTCTAAAACTTCGATTTCGACTTCGTCGCGTGTGGCTACCAACCGGGTCAACCCCAGGATGATCGCTTCATCCACGGAAGACGCGGTGACAACGACTGTCGTTAGCGTTTCTTCGAACGACATGCACAACCTCCTTCGATGTCACAGTCGCAAAACGTCGCTACGATTTGGCATTGGCGCGTGGCGGCTTTTGCGGGACGGGTTTTTTGTCGGTTTCCGCAGGCGTGGCGTACGTGTAATGTCGGCGAAACAGGTAGTATTGCAGGATACCGACCAGATTCGTGATCAGGAAATAGATGGCCAATCCAGAAGCATATGTCAGCGAGAAGAATCCCATCATCAATGGCATCATCAGCATCATCTGTTTGTTCATCGCCTCTGCCTGCGCGTCTAGTGCCGGTGGGGTGATCAATTTTTGATAGAACCATGATGTGGCGACGACGAGGATCGGCAGGACGAATAGCGGATCAGGCAAGGCCAGGTCCAGCCAGAGGAATTGACTTTTCAACGGGATCAGCGAACTGAAACTCGGAATCCAACGGTAAATATCGCGTGGCAGTTCCAGCAGTTGCAGCGGTGTACTCGCGAGAGCACGGATGATGGCCTGATACAAGCCGATCATCAATGGCAATTGCACCAACGAGGGCAGACACCCACCGAGCGGATTGAGGCCCAGTTTGCGCTGTTCTTCCATCAGTTTTTGAGGATCGTCCTTGTATTTCTTCTGGATTTCCATGATTTTGGGGCGCAACTCTTGTTGCTTGCGCGCGGCCTGCTGTTGTTTCAACATCAAAGGCGTGACCAGGAGGCGCAGCACCAGTGTTACCAGTGTTACCGCGATGATGGTCTCATTTCCTAAATATTTGTACAGCAGCAGCAGCAAATTGAGAATCGGTCTAACGATTACTACATCCCACATTGTCCAATCCCCCTATTTCTCTGGCTCGGTGGCAGGATATGTCCACGTGATTTTGCCGGTAGCCAGTTCCAGCGCCTGGATGCGCGTTTCGACCAGAATGGGCATTACGTAGAGGTGTGTCTCATCCGTCACTAGGTCACCCGGCAAACGCCCAGGATTGCGTGTGACCGTTCCCCAGTTCATCTCCACGCCAGTTTCGGCATCGAGGGTGTGAATGATGCCCGTTTTGTACCCGGCCACGTAGAGCAGACTGCCGTCGCTGTTCAAGGCTGGGCGGCTGCGAATCACGTCATTGATTTCTGCGGGAACGCCCCATAGCATTTCATGCGTTGCCGTGTCCAGCGCATAGACGTGGCCACTGACGTCGGCAAAGTAGAGGCGCGTTCCATCGGTGATGGGTGTGGCCCACAGCCAGTCGCTTGCCGTGTACGTCCAGGCGATTTGGTGCGTTGCCAGATCGATCTGGTAGAGCGTGCTGCCGAAGTCGCCTACCCACAGCGTGCCGTCGATATACACCGGCGTTGCAGAGATAGCACCGTTTGTTTGGACCTGCCAACGTTCCGCGCCTGTGGCAATGTCAACGGCATAAAGGTGGTGATCGAGGGAGGCAATATAGACAGTGTCCTCGAGGACGACGGGGGTAGCCCACACGCGATCCTTCGTGAGGAATTTCCACGCTAATGTGCCATCGTCAAGGTTGACCGCGTAGACGTAGCCGTCGCCGTTGCCGATGATGAACAGCCCATCTGCCACGACACCGCTGCCAACGTATTGGCCGGTGGCCTGTGCGAACGTCCAGAGCAGATCGGGCCGCTCGGCGCGGGATTCGCCCAGGTTGAGCGCGTAGATGGTCTTGTCCTTGTACCCGGCGATCAGGAGCAGGCCATGGTCGCCGTAATCCTTTGCCAGCACGGGGGTCGAATAGAAGGGCCGCAGCTCTCTGTCCGATTCTTCGGGATAGCTCCACAGCCACTTGCCGGTCTCGGCGTTGAAGGCCTGGACCCGTTCCAGATTGGCTGCATAGATCACTTCGTCGTCCACGAGCAGACCGGGCCAGCTTTCATGGCGTAGCCTGCCACCGGCGCAGCCGGCCAATACCGTCATCAGCAAAAAGAGCGTTATACCTATACCGGCTGTGCGACCGCGTGCTCCGGCGCGGGTATCATTTCCTCGTTTATAGAGGCGGTCAGTTATTATCCGCCGCAGATTCATGTTTCCTCCTGGTTGAGCGTACCTTTGTTTTACCGTCACGCTCGACAAACGTTTTTAAGGAACGGGATCATATCCACCCGGATTGAAAGGATTGCACCGTGTGACGCGTTTGATGCCCAGCCATCCGCCACGCAGGAAGCCATAACGTTGTATGGCCTCATAGGTGTATTCTGAACATGTCGGGGTGAAACGACAGGCCGGTGGGAGGCGTGGTGAGATCGCAATTTGATAGAAGCGCAACAACCACAGCGCTATCGCTTTCATCTTGCATCATCTTCCACCAACGGTGTCCACAATCCCGCGCGACTCAGCATAGACCGCAGCGCACTTTCCACTTGGGGTTCTTTCACTGTGACCAACGTGGAGCGCGACACCAAGACCAGGTCCCACCCGGTGGTGATGTGAGGATAGAGATGTCGTGCAGCTTCACGCAATAAGCGCCGCGCCCGATTGCGGGCCACGGCGTTGCCGACTTTGCGACTGGCGGTAATGCCAACGCGGACATGATCCAGATCATTCGGGAGCGCCCACAGCACGAACAGGGCATGCGCCCACGACCGTCCGGCTGACCAGACACGCCGAAATTCTTCCGGACGGCGTAGGCGCATTGCTTTTTGCCAATTGTGGTGCTCCAACAGCACTATATGTTAGTCAACACAAGGACACGTGCGTGCCTAATCACGGCGGCGCGGGCGTTGTGCAGCTTCCTTCCAATTCAAGCGTTTTGCTCCACCCAGGCTCACAGGAATGAGCTTGTGGCGGCCCTTGCGCCGGCGGCGCTTCAAAACCTCTTGCCCGGTGCTCGTGGCCATACGCGCGCGAAACCCGTGGGTGCGCATCCGTTTACGTTTTTTGGGTTGATAAGTTCGTTTCGTCATTGTTATCTACTCCTCTTCTTATAGCATCATCCTCATATGAGGATGTTGGACAGCGATTGTCGTTGAAGCCTGGCCCTTACACTGAAAACCGCGCGGTCGCCCGCGTGGTTTTCAAGTCCAGCTTCATAACAGGGATATTATACCTTAAGGGAATAGTAAGTCAATCGCGGTTTTTACTGCACACTTGACATCCTTTAGTCCGAGAGTAGCATTTCCGGGTGATTGGAAACTTGTTTCGTGAGGTGATCCATGGTGATGATTCGACAACTGGTCCCGGGTGATGAAGCGATCCTGGAAGCCTTCTTGCTGCCGCGTCTGGAAACATCCATGTTTCTGATCAGCAATATGCGCGAATCCGGTCTGGCGTACGATGGCAAGCGCTATACCGGGGATTACGTGGCTGTTTTTGAGGATGACTACATCGTTGCCGTGATGGCGCACTTCTGGAACGGCATCATCATCACGCAAGCGCCCGTGCATCTCGATGTGTTGTGGCGCGAGACGTTGAGGGCATCGGGACGCCCACTCAAGGGCATCATCGGGCCGCTTGAGCAGGTGAGTGCGATGAAAAGTGCACTGCCTCTGGAGTCTGTCGCTCTCCAGTTGGACCGGGGTGAAGTCCTTTACAGCCTCGCGTTGAACGATCTGATTGTTCCGGAGGCGTTGCAGACAGGCAAGGTCACGGGACGTCTGGCCGAGCTGCGCGATGTGGACATTCTGGCGCGTTGGCGTGTCGGTTACGAGATCGAGGCGTTGGGAGAAGAGGAGACCGAGGAGCTTTGGATGCACGAGCGCGCCATGGCCAAGCGTGCTGTTGAAGACGGCGATACCTGGATTCTCGAAGCCGATGGGCGGCCCGTCGCCACCAGCGCCTTCAATTCGCGCATCTGGGAAGCCGTGCAAATCGGCGGGGTGTGGACGCCGCCGGAGTTTCGCCGGCGCGGCTACGCGCGCTGCGTCGTCGCGCAGTCGTTGCTCGATGCCCGCGCTAAGGATGCGCAGTTGGCGATTCTGTTCACCGACGAAATCAACATCCCGGCGCAAAAAGCTTACACCTCGCTGGGATTCCGACATGTCGGCGACTACTATCTGTTCATGTTGCGTGAACCGCTGGATGTGGCGATGTGAGGCTGCCGCATAAAAATCCACCACGAATCTCCACGAGTTTTCACTAATTTGGGAGGGAGATCGACGATGATTTCACTGCCACGTTTGCAGGTTGGCTCGAACCGGCGTTTCATCATCACCGAAAACGGCGATCCGTTCTTCTGGCTCGGTGATACGGCCTGGGAGTTGTTTCACCGGCTGACCCGCGAGGAGGCGGAGCGGTACTTCGCCAACCGGCAGGCCAACCGCTTCACCGTCATCCAGGCGGTGGCGCTGGCCGAATTCGACGGCCTCAACACGCCCAACGCTTACGGCGAGCGCCCGCTGCTCGACAACGATCCCACGCGGCCCAACGAGGCGTACTTCGCCTACGTCGATGAAATAATCCAGATGGCGGCCCGTCATGGTCTCTATGTCGGCCTGCTGCCCACCTGGGGCGACAAGGTCAATCACCAGTGGGGCGCGGGGCCGATTGTGTTTAACCCGGAGAACGCGGAAGTCTACGGGCGCTTTCTCGGCGCGCGCTACCGCGAGCAGACCAACGTCGTCTGGATTCTCGGCGGCGACCGGCCTGCCATCCACGAAAACCACGACTATCGCCCGATTTGGCGGGCGATGGCGGCGGGCATCGACGCGGGGATGGGGCGCGCGTCGTTCAAGACGTACCACCCGGCGGGCGGGCGTTCCACGTCAGCGTGGCTGCACGACGAGCCCTGGCTGGATATGCACATGATGCAGTCGGGACACGGCGGCGGGCATGACGTGCCGGTGTGGGAGTGGGTGACGCGCGATTACGCGCTCACGCCGGTCAAGCCCACGCTCGATGGGGAACCGAACTACGAGGATCATCCGGTCAGTCCGTGGCCCACGTGGGATTCCAAGAACGGCTATTTCCGTGACCACGACGTGCGCAAGCAGCTATACCGCTCGGTATTCGCGGGTGCGTGCGGCGTCACCTATGGGCATCACGCCGTCTGGCAGTTTGCCGATGAGCAGCGCGAGGCCGTCAACTTTGCCGAGTTCCCGTGGCCAGTGGCTCTCAACCGGCCCGGAGCGCGCCAGGTGAAGCATCTGCGAGCGCTGATGGAGTCGCGGCCTTATCTCAACCGGATTCCCGACCAGACGATGCTGCTCTCCGATCCGGGCACGGGCGGTCATCACGTCCGCGCCACCTGCGACAGTGAAGGTTGTTACGCCTTCGTCTATCTGCCGTTGCCGCTGCCTGTCACCGTCAACCTGGAAGTGATCTCCGGCGCGCGAGTCGACGCCTGGTGGTACGCGCCCTGCACCGGCGAAGCGACGTGGATTGGCCAATTCCCGGCGATCGGCGCGCAGACCTTCTCGCCGGCCGGACAGCATCCCGATTGGGTACTGGTGTTGGATGACGCGAGTCAGGGGTTTGGTACGCCGGGACAATAATTACGCAATCGTGTCGTAGCGTGTGCGCCGCCCGCCGTCTTCCCGCTGATCGAGTGTTTCCTTGAATTCGGACACCATCGCCACGTCGTGCCGGTACTGGAACGGCCACATGCTCTTCGTGTGGAAGAACGCCACGCGGTCGCCATCGTCGAGAGGGTGTGGCAAGTCGGGCTGCAAGCCGGGCATCGCGCTCAGATTGCCGTTGATGAAGGTGATCCCGCGCTCTTCCGTGGGCATCTCCAGATGGTTCAGCAAGTCTTGCACGGTGGCCTCTTCCGGCAGATCGATGTGCTGCAAGGCGAAAATATTGTCGTTGCTCCCACCATATTTTGCTAACGGCCCATAAAGCCAGGTTTCAACGTGAATGTTTTCCATGGTTTCCACCTCAATAAGCATTTTCGATGCCGGAGATCACCGATTCCAGCGTAAAATCCGGCAGGGACAGTATAACAAAGGCGGGCAGTCCTAGCTGCTTCCACAGGGCGTGGCCATCGACGTTGCTGCATCGCGCGGCGACAAAGAGCGAAATCACCGTCCCGTGCGCAACCACGGCTACGGTTTTCCCCGGATGGCGCGCCAAGAGCCGGTCGACAGCCTGTTCGAAACGGTGCTGTGCCTGCGCTGCCGTCTCATTTCCGAAGACCAAATCTTCCGGCTGTGCAAAGAGACGCGCCACAGAGCGTTGGAATTCTTCCTGCGAGAGATGCGTGACATCGCTGCGGTCGTGCTCGTGTAAATCCGCCTCGCTCTCAAGTGGGATACCGAGATTTACAGCAACGAGCGCTGCCGTTTCCGCGGCTTTCGGCTCCGCGCTGGATACAACGACGGCGGGATGGTAGGTTGGCAGCATTTCGGCCAACGTTGTACAGCGACGGCGGCCCTCATCCGATAATTTCCAATAGCGCGCGGCAACACCAGGGTCAATGTCCGGCAGAGAGTGTCGGACGAGCAGCAGGTGTGGCATCACACCGCCAGCGCGATGGTCGCCGCCAGCGCGAACTGCGCCAGGTGGTAGGTGACCATCACCCCCACGCGCAGCGCGTGCGACGGCGCGACGAATTTATTCCACGCCAGCATCGAGTCGGAGGCGAAGAAGAGCGTCGCGCCCAGGATCGCGGTGAAGCGCGCGGCGGCCGACCAATCCGGGCGGAACAGCGTTGCCCACGCCGAGAAGAGCATCAGGCTGAGGATCGTCGCGTAGGCGCCCACCGGCACGCGCATCGCCTGCTCGCCTTTCTGCCGCAGGGACGCTGCAATGCGCGTGTAGAGCATCACTCCGAGTGCCGCTACAACGATCATCACGATCACCGAACCGAGCGGCGGCAACGTGGGATTCAACCCGATGATGTAGAAGACGTGTGCGATAAAGAACGAGATCAGCCCAGGGATAAAGAATCGCTCGCCGGGCAGCATCAGGAACACATCTCCCGCCAGCGAGAAGCATAGCCCCAGTACGAAGAACAGCGCCAACCGTTCATCCGGCGCGCCGCGCATCAACAGCAGCGCCGCGATGATGACCAGGATCAGTGTCCCCGGTTTGACGACGTACTCCACGCGCTTCTGCGCTCGCGCCACCGCGATCCAGTTCACGATGCCCGTCGCCAGCGCCGGAATTAACAGCCATCCACCTTGTTGTAGAAAAGCACTTAACATGTCGCCTCCCAAAACAAACCACGAATCTACACGAATATCCACGAATGAAACCTAAAATTAGTGAAGATTGGGGGTTGATCTGCTACAATATCTCTACAGGTCTTCGATTGAATTGCCAGGCGCGGACGATGGGGATGATCGCGCCCAGGCCGACGCACAACGCTATCACACCACCAATGCCTCCGGCGGCGAGCAGCGGCGGCACCGCCAATCCTGCCACGCCCGCGGCCAGACTCAAGAGGAAGAGTACGGTAGCGATCGCCACAATGATCAGCGCCGTATGCTGCGCGCGCTGCATCGACGCCCGGCGCACGCCGTACACGCGCCCCGATTGGCCATTGATCAACACCGGGCGGGGTTGGCCCTCGTCGTCGAGGTAGTATGTGGCGTAGAGCGGCAGCAATAACAGCGTCCACTGTTGGCCCGTGTATGCTGGCGACCAGCGAAATTGGCGGATGTGATCCGCGCTGGCGGCCTGGCGGCATTCTTCGCCTGCCGTCGCCTGAAACGCCGGAGCCGCGTCGGTCCAAGCGGCCTGCGGCGCGCGATCCGGCAGGCGCACGAGCGCGCGTTCGAGGGTACCGGCGGCATAAGGCTGCGTGTTGTCGAGCGCGTAGACGCCCAACGCTTGTTCCATAGCGACGTGTTGCTCCAACGCGGGCGCGACGATGTTGTCGTAGTGGCGTTCGAGCTGTCCCACGCGTGGTTCCCAGCGGATGCGCGTCTCTTGCACCTGCTGTGTGGCCCATCCGCTGCCGTCGCTGTAGCGCTCCTGGTGGCTAACCACGCCGTAGTTAAAGCCGATTTCGGCTTCCCACGTCGCCGCCACGTCGCCGTCGACCAGCCACATCGGCAGGTAAAGCGGTTGCACGCGACCGCGCAGCGCCTCCGGGTTCAGGTCGCGCGGCGCGAAGGGGATGCCGTCGGCGAATTTTTCGATGCGCTCGTCGGCGACGGTCTTCGTCGCCGTGAAGGGCGTCACCAATTCCGGCGGGCGGAGATAGGGCAACTGTTCCACGCCTTCGGTGACGGGTTCCAGGTCTGCCGAGAAACAGTGCGGGCAGCGCAACGTCGCCTTTTCAGCGGGGACGATATAGCGCCAGTCGCAGTGCGGGCAGACGGCGATCACAACTTCGGTTCCCCATCCGGTCAATTCAGACATCGCTCATCCTCCGTGCTTTGCCGACAATGGTGAAGGCGATAATCCCGCCGATGATGAGCAGAATGATGCCCGGCACAAGCAGCACGGCTGCTGCCCCCAACGCCGGAGGTAAAACCACCCCCAGTACAATCGCTAGCAGGCCCAGGAGACTCAACAGCGCACCTGGCGCGACCAGCGCCCCCACCGCCAGCCAGACCTTGTTCCAGTCCACCGGACGTTGCCCGGCGATGGCTCCTGTCTGCCCGTTGATCATAACCTGGTAAGGTTGGCCCTCGTACTGGAAAACGGTCATGTAGATCGGAACAAGCACGTAACGCCAGCTCTCCTCGCTGAAATCCAACGCCATGCTGAAGTTGCGAATCTGCGAGGTGCTGGCCTGTCCGCGGCACGCATCGCGCGTATCGGCGCGCATTGCCTCGCGGCCCACTTCCCATGCCTTTTCCAGCGGGACGTCGTAGGCTTGCGCCAGAAATCCGGCGAGATACTGCGGTTCGTAGGCGACCAACGCGTGCGTGTCGTAGTTTTGCAGTTGGTTCAAGAGCACGTGGCTCAAGCGCGCCGTCCCGGCGACGAGTAAATCGTCGAAGAACTTACGGATGCGCCCGGACTCCCAGCGCCAGACCGTGACCGTATGGCTCTCCCAGGATTTGGTCGCGGAGTTGTAGTGGCGGCGCGTCTCCTGATGCCCGACTTCGGCCTTCCAGTCGGCTTGCGTCACGGTGTCGAAGGTCCAGTAGGGCAGGTAGATGCCCGTGAATCCGGCGACGGTGGATTGCTTGAGGGATTTCGGCGTCATCCAACTGCTGCCCAACCACTTCTCGGCGATGGGGCGGCAAGCGTCGGCCTCGATCGTGAAGGGGATCAGGAAACGCGGGCGCAGCGCGTCTTGCGGCGCGTCCTGTTGCAGCACGCGGTTCGATCCGCAGAACGGGCAAGTGTGCGTCAACCGGCCCGGTGGGAGGGTGGCGCGCGCGTTGCAGTTCTGGCACTGCAATTCCTGTCGCGTCTCACCCCAACCGTGCGCCTGGCTGGCGACGGCCATGGTCTCCACGGTGAATTCGAACTCCTGCGCCCCTTTGCCGACAATCGTCCTGGCAGGCGGCTCGTAATAGCCGCAGTACGTGCAGCGCAGGCCGCCGTCGGCGACGCTGTACGCCGTCATCGCCTGGCACTGCGGGCACTTGAATTCGACAATCTCAGGCTGCGCCTCGGCCTCCTCCGGCGCGGGCGCGTACACCACGATGCCGGGAATCGCGGATGCGGCGGGGATAAAGCCGGGTGGTGGGAATGGTTGGGTCATTGGGTCTCCTTAAAAACAGTCGAATGTCAAAAGTCGAAAGTCCAAAGTCGCTCACAGCGTGCTGAATCTGGTATTTATAGTACGCGATCAAGTGTATCACAGGTTGCGATTTTGGATAGTTTTTTGCTCCTAATGCGGGTTGGAATATACTACCTATGTATGTCCTCAATCGTATCATGGTGGAGATAAAGTGGAGTAAATCCTTGTGGTTAGAGAAATGGCATCGAGCATAAAGGAATTCAAATATCCACTCTGGCTGAGTCTGCTTTGTATAATGCCACCCCTGTTTGTAGTCTTGGTCGGAGCAATGTTGCTGGGTTCAGCAATATTCGGACTCTTAAACATACTATTTCCAGCAGCTTTCAATGTCCCGCCAGCCATATCCCAGAATCTCCTAGGCTCGCTTGTTGGAGGAGGCATAGGTTTACTTCTCGGATTGGTGTCACTCGCGCTATATACACATATCTATACCACGCCTGATGGGCTTAAGGTTAAGATCTATTGCGTGATATCGGTTTTTGTCCCGTGGCAGGATGTGATCGAATTGCGAGTATGTTCACTACCACCACCATACAATGATCCCAACAAGTGGCGAACTATTCAGGTGAAGCGGCTGAGTATATTCCACCGCCTTCTTGGCCACAGTTTTGGGGTAGGCAGCAAGCCAATTATCGTCATCAATTCTGGCCTTCAAGGATATGATGAGTTGATCGCAATCATTGAATCACACATGAGTGCCATCTGATCAGCACGAGGTGAGATTGTAATGAATCGAAAAAACCGCATCACTAAGATCTGGTTGCCGCTAATACTCTGGTCCGGATGTATTTTGTTATGTCTTGTTATCTGGCTCGGTTACGTTGTCTTGGCCGATGATGAATACATTACCCTGACAGACACAGAAGTCGCACTTGATACGAGTGCTCTGCCCGAAAATCCTACGGAGGATGATTGGTATGTACTGGCGAAACAGGTATTAGAAGCCCAAGGCTGGGATGTTTCGCCGAATTTGACCTGGTTTCATACTATTGATCTTCCTTGTACACCCGAACCAGTGTTGAACAGCCTGGCAATGTTCTTTGCTGATTCATATATGGAAGGTTATGTACCGAGCGTTAAACATGCCGAGTTAGTATTTGATCGCACGGCTGAAATCATAAAAGTACATATTTCTTATTCACCGATGCATTGGAGACATCGCACACTAGACTTGTCCAAAACGACAGTAGATTTTTATAAGGCGCTTGCAATTGCCGATGTACACGGAGGTCAAGAATTTCGAGAAAGTATCAATGACGCTTGTGATACGAGCGTGATACTGACTTCTCGTAATACTTGGTTAGTCAAATACCGTGAGAACGGCCAACGATGGGAGAATTGGGAAATCAGGGTGGATGCGATAACGGGAAAGGCTAGCCGCCACGATCTACCCTGATGTAGTTTTGCCGTTGTCCAATGTTTGAAGGGCAAGGCCAATCTTCTGCCTACTCATACAGCACACATCTCACCCTATGCCCCGTCACAATCGTCACCCATGGCGGCTCCTCTTGGTCGCAGACTCCGGGGCGCATCTGCTCGCAACGCGGATGGAACGGGCAGCCGGG
>DAIUDK010000014.1:35790-58944 GCA_036845725.1 Chloroflexota bacterium | reverse complement strand
CCCGAAGAGGATGAGCGAGCGCAGGCTGGTCACATCGTCGTTGCGCTGTTCGAGCTTGAGGACGAACTTCGCGGCTTGCTTCAGCATCCCCTCGACGGTGTCCGCCGGGACGAGCGCCGCGCCCGTAGGCAGTGCATCAGCATCCGCCCCGGTTACCGCGATGTAGGCCGCGCGGGTTGTCTCCTTGGCAACCTGCGATTCGAGGACGATGTCGCGCATCCGCCCCGCGTCGAAGTTGACGTTGGTGATGGTGGTGAACAGCCCTTCGATGATTGTAGCGTCGGCTTCTGGCGTTTCCTTGCCCAAACTGTGCAGCTTGTGTGCGTAAAACGCAACGCCGGTGAGGTTTTCGATAAGCAGATCTTGCAGCGCCGCCACAATCGGATCCTTGCCGCAAACGCCGGAAACGGTGCAGGCTTCACCTTTGATGGCTTGTTCACATTGGTAACAAAACATTGTACGCCTCCATAAGTAATTTTCACCAAACCTGACGGGTTTTTTCCGAAACCCGTCAGGTTTTACATTCCGATGTTAGCACACGAAGGTGCTGTTGACTACGACAAAAGTCTGATTGCAGGGTTACGGTGTGTAGATTTCCCACTTACTGCCCATCGGATCGAGTTTGTAAATCCGCTGGTTGATGTCCTGGAGCCAGATGGTGAGGTTGTGCATTCCAACCCCCTGGTAGCTCTGCCGCCAGGTGTTGAAGCCGCTTTCAGGAGCGGTGGCCCAGCCCAGATTGTCGCGCACCTCGGGATAGGTCCGCCAGATAAGGCCGAAACCGCGTACCGGTTGGAGCAGCCCGGCGGGTGGTGTAAGACTCGGATCGCTTTCGGGATCGCCTTCCTTGAAATTGTCGGTGTAGGCCTGGTAGGACTGCCCGCCATAGTTGTCGAAGAAGACGTAGATTGTGTTGCTCGGTTGTAGCCACAGCATAAAGCCGTGCTCGAAGGGCTGCTGCGCCGCCCAACCGATTTCCGCCGGGTTCGGGCACTTCTCCTGCATCGCGGCCGCCAGTTCGGGTACCCAGGTGTTGGCGCACGCGATGGTGAGTGCGAGCTGTGCTGTTGTCTTACCAACACTGTTGCTCACTTGGAGAACCACCGGTTCCCTCCTGGGCGCAATCGCTGCCGTCCCGCCGTCGGGGTCGAGGTTGCCGAGGCCATCCATGATCCCGAAGCTGTTCATCCACATGATATACGCCTCAGTCCCGCCCGTCGCCTTCCATGTGACGTTGACGGTTTCGCCCTCAATGATGCTGGCGCGATCTGCCGTGAAAAACTGGATCACGGGCGCACCGGCTGCGGGTTCGGGCGTTGACGTGACTGTTGGTTCAGGCGTCTGCGTGGGTGTGGATGTTGAGTCAGGCGTTTGCGTGGGTGTGGATGTCGGCTCGGATGTATTGGTGGGCGTGGAGGTTGGGGCGGCTGGCTCAGCAGTCGGGGTGACGCAGGTGGTGCCGCAGCCGCCCAGACATTCGCCAGGACAATAATAGATTTCGTCAGGGGCGCACGCGGGTGGCGTACACATCACGTAGGGAGTCGTTGTGGGATCAACAGTGGCGCGGCGGATAGTGCGCGGCAGGTTGCACGCCAGCAACACGAGTATCATCAAGACTATTCCAATCAGCTTGACCTTACGCATCGTTTTCACCTCCGCAGATAGTTGAAAGTCCTAAGTCTCAAGTTGAGAGTCTTTCACCATTTTCATGATTGCTATTTTCGTCCGGCCCCGGGAGATCAAAGCGCAAGTACGTGGTGGTCGCAGCATCCAGATCAGCGTAGACGCCGCGATACTCCGGTGGGAGCAGGGCCGCCAGTCGATACATGATTTCATCGATGATTTGCCGGCGCGTTTCTCGTGTCACTTTGATGCCATTGGTTTCGATGCGAAAGGGCTGTCCTACAACAATGTGATAGTCGGTGCGGCGTAGTCGGCGTATATTTTCGTTGAACTGCTCGCCGCCGTAATAGACGAGCGGCAGGAGCGGCACGTTGCTATGGAGTGCCATCGTTACGGTTCCGGGACGACCTTTCTGGAGTCGCCCATCATAGCTGCGCGTGCCCTCCGGCGCAATGGCCAGAATGTAGCCGGCTCTCAACATTGCCAATCCGGCGCGAATGGCCGTCATGTCGGCCTCGCCGCGCCGGAGCGGGACGGCCTCACAGAGATTGAGCAACCATCTGGTAAAGGGATGGTTCCAATGCTCTGCTTTGGCAAACCCCGTCACCGGGCGCGGTTGTAGAGCTGTGTACATCACAGGCGCTTCCAAGAAGTTGATGTGGTTGGCAACGATGATGAGTGGCCCTTGCCTGGGAACGCGCGACAGTTGCGCGGTGTCAACCCGGCACGTCAGTTTGACGAGAGCATTGGTGACGACGAGCGCCAGTCGTTTTTGGAGTTGCATATAGCATCTCTCTATTCGGGCTTGAGTGGTGAATCCGAGTTTGATTTTGACACAAATGGTTTTGCGTCAATGTGATAGCGTGTTGAGCAGGGTGATGACGTCCGCGAGCGTGCCCTGGTAGGTGGGGGGGGGAACGATCTCCTCCATTTTCGTTGCCGGGCCGGGGATGAGGAACGTCGAACACCCCAAGCGTGCCGCGACCATATCCATGGCCTCGTCGCCGATCATCAGTGCTTCTTCCGGCGCGTAGCCGAGTTCATCGAGAATCTCCTGGTAGTACCCCAGGCTCGGTTTGGCAAAGTGTGAATTTTCGTAGGTGGTCACTTTGCGATAGGGGAGATCTTCGACGCCAGCCCATGCCAGCCGGTGCTGCGTGGCGATGGCAGGGAAATGTGGATTGGTAGCAATCGCTACTGCGCAGCCCTTGTCGAAAGCCGTCTGCACGGCGAGGCGGGCGTCTGGCTTGGGCGCTGTGTACTGCCGCAGCGTCGGGAAAATGTGCGTGTAGAAGTCCATAAAACGCGGTTCCAGTTCCTCGCGCGCATAGCCCACCAGTGGATAGAAAACCTCGGCGAACACTTCCTCGTTGGTGCGGCTGCCGTCGTTCTCCGTCACTGCATCGGAGCCGCGCATCACGCAAGCGACGAGTTTGTCCGGCGGAACCCACGCGGCCAGGTGTTTGGCCAGTAGCGCGAAGTATTGCGGGATAAAGTCGCTCCGCATATCGTGTTCCAACAACGTACCGTCAAGATCAAAAAGAATGGCTTTGAGAGTCATTATGCATTCCCTATTTTATCAGCAGATTTAGCAGATTCTGAAACAATTTCGTGTAGTTTATTTTGCTAAATCTGCTGACAGTAAAAATGAGCGGCGACTACAACACGTACAGTTCGCCGTATTTCTTGCGCAGATAGGCGATGTACGGTTCGACGCTTAACGGGCCGCCGGTCACGCGCTCGATCAGTTCCGGCGCGGTGTACTTGCTGCCGAGGGTGTAGATGTTGTCCTTGAGCCACCCGTGCAGCGTGTTGAACTTCCCCTGCGCAACCTCTGCCGGAATCTCAGGATGCGCCGCCAACGCGCACCGGTAGAACTGCGCGCCGAGGATGTTGCCAAGCGTATAGCCCTGGAACGCCCCGCCGATCAACCCCCCGTACCAGTGAACGTCCTGCAACACGCCGTCGCGGTCATCCGGCGGCGCGATGCCCAGATCAGCCTTGAAACGCGCGCGCCATGCTTCGGGCAGGTCACGCACGTCGAGGTTGCCCTCCAGCAGCGCCAACTCGAAGTCGAAGCGCAACATCACGTGCAGGTTGTACGTCACCTCGTCGGCGTCGGTGCGGATGAGCGAGGGCTGCACCTTGTTGATCGCGCGGTAGAAGGTGTTCAGCGGCACGTCGCCCAACTGCGCCGGGAAGATGGCCTGAAGCTGTGGGTAGTAATGCGTCCAGAAGCCGCGACTGCGTCCAACGACATTTTCCCACAGACGGGATTGGCTCTCGTGAACGCCTGATGATGTCCCCCCTGCAAGCGGTGTGGCCTCGTAGGCCGGGTTGCATCCCTGTTCATACATCGCGTGTCCGGCCTCGTGCATCGCGCTGAACAATGCCTCACTCAGATCGTTTTCCTTGTAGCGCACGGTGATACGGATGTCGCCGATAGAAAACCCGGTGGTGAAGGGGTGTGGGCTAATGTCGCAGCGGCCCCGCTCGAAGTCGTAGCCGAACGCGCGAATGACCGGCTCGAAGAAGGCCGCCTGTTGCGCCTGCGGGAACGTCCGGTGCAGGCATGTGTCGTCCGCCGGAGGTTGCGCCGCAATCGCACCGACGATGGGCGTCAACTGTTCGCGCAGTTCAGCGAACACAGCGCGCACCGTCGAAGCCTTCATCCCGTAATCTGAGAAGTCAATCAGCGGATCGGCGATGTGCTCGTAGCCAGGGAAGAAATCGGCCATCTTGCGGCTCATATCGAGCGTCTTCTCCAGGTAGGGCTGCACCCGGGCGAAGTTGTTCTCCGGGCGCGCCTGGGTCCACACGGTATACGCCTCCGCTGTGTGGCTAAAAAACTGGCCCATGAACGCCGCCGGAACTCTGGTCAGACGCTCGTACTGGCGGCGTGCCACCCGGATGAGGCTGGCGTCATCGTCGTCGTAAGGCAGACTTTCTTCCAGGGGACGCAGGTCATCCAGCAGATGGCCGATGGCGGGATCGGTGGATTTCTCGTGCGCTAACTGTCCGAGGAGCGCCGCTTGTCGCGCACGGGCTGCCGCGCCACCGGGCGGCATGTAGGTGCTCTGGTCCCAGTTCAGCACCGCCCCTGCTGCACCTAAATCGTTTGCTTCTTGCAGACGAGCTTTCAGTTCGTCAAGTTTAGTGTTCATTTTGCTCCTTATTAAGGTTTGACCACGAATCTTCACGAATTCTCACTAATTTGACTTCTATTCGTGAAAATCAGTGTAGATTCGTGGCGAGAGTTTAGCGGCGGTAGCCGACGATGGCGATTTCGCCAGATTTCAGTGTAACGCGTTCCACGCAGATTTCGCTTGGCCACAGACCGGGCAGTTGCTCATTGAGCCAATTCTGCACAACGCCTTTCATCCCGATGGACCATTTGTTGATGCTCACCTTTTCCATAATGATGTTTGCCTGACAGCCTGAAGCGCCAAAGCTGGCTACACCTTCAAGTTTGAGAGTGTTTTTGAAATTAATGGGCAGGTCGAGATTGGCCTCTTCCAAGACGACAGGATCGACTTCTGCGTAGACGCTGGCTTTGCCTGGTGTGAAGGTTAGGCTGAGATTTTGGACGCCTTTAGTGTACTTGTCGATTGCCTCGCACGCAATGGTCGTGAGCGCCGCATCCGTCGCCGTGATGCGCAGCCGCTCCTCGGGTTCCAACTCTCGCAACGCGAGGATGTCATCCAGCGTTTCGATGGGATACTGCGGCAGATCTAGGTCTTCCGGCAGTTCCACGATCTCGGCGGGTTCAGGCTCCACGACGCCTAACCATTGTAGGATCGGTCCGATGATTGGCCATTCGGGCAACGGCGGAAGCGCCGTCGCGCTCGGTGCGGCCTGGACTGGCATCGCTGCGCTCAACAACAGACTTAACACTAACGTCACAATAACTTTTCGGTGTTTCATTTTTGTCTCCTTTTATCTCAATATTTACGATCTGATGCTTTTTCATACTACACAAAGCCTCTCCTTTTAACAACATCAAGAACTCTTCTACAGTCATTCCGGCCTGGCGAATGATGGAGCGCAACGTTCCTGGATTTAAATCGCCGCTATGCACTGGTACGGTAACTAACAGATTGCCGCGTTTGAGCTGCAAGTGACTACCGCGTTGTCTCACCTCGTAAAAACCGACCTCTTGCACAGGCGAATGACTTCCCGTGCTCTGATCGCCGGCAGCTTAGGCATAAGCGTAGACCTCAGCGTGGACTTTCAAGGGAAAAGTGGTCACGATGAGTTCAGGTGTCACGTAGCGTGGGTCTTCATCCCGTGGAACGGGACGCAGCCAGGGTAAGTTGTTTTCCAGCGCCGTCTCCAGATGCAGCGTCACAGCTTCCAGTAGCGCAGCTTTAGCGTTCGTAATTGAATCGCTCTGTGAGGCCACGTCCAGGTCAGGGCACAGAGCGGTGTATCCGCTCTCTTCCTGGAAAATTACGCCGGTGAATATGAATTCAGGTTGTTCCATTGTGTACTCCTTCATCGTCAAATGCTTTGACTCAGTCTTCCTCGATCCCCCACCAGTACATATCTGCCAGCTTGCGATGTTCCTGGTGTAACCGAACGTAACTCTCGTGACGGTGCGCGTCGACCGCGCCGACGGCGACAGCTTTCAGAACGGCGCACCCCGGTTCGACGGTGTGACTGCAATCGGAGAAGGCGCAGTTTGGCACGTGCGGCGCGATGTCAGGGAAGTAGGCGTCGATCTCCTCCGGGTCGAGGTCGAAGAGTGCTAGCGCGCGGATGCCCGGCGTATCGGCGATCCATCCCCCGACTGCCAGCGGGAACATCTCACTGACGGTGGTGGTATGCCGGCCCTTGCCGGTGACGTCGCTGACCGTTTTCACTCGCTTTCCCAGGCCGGGTTCCAGCGCGTTGAGCAGGCTCGTCTTGCCGACGCCCGAAGGCCCAATGAAGGCCGAAATTTTGTCCCGCAACCGCTCGCGTAGCGCCACAATACCTTTCCCGGCGACGGCGCTGGTGTAGATGACGTCGTAGCCAATCCGTTCGTAAATTCCGAAGAGCGCGTTGGCTTTTTCTATCTCGACCAAATCCGTTTTGTTGGCGCAGACCAACGGGGGGATGTCCTGCCGTTCCGCACCTACCAGCAGCCGGTCGAGCATTTTGAGATGCGGTTCGGGATCGGTGCAGGCTACCACAAAAACCACCTGGTCCAGGTTGGCGATGATGACCTGCTCTTGCTCACGGAGATACCCCTGCCGGTCCCAACGCCGCGTTCCCCGCCCGGATGCCAGTGGCTTGAGCCGCGCCAGCGACCGTTCGCGTTCGTGGACCGACTCGATGACCGCACTGCCATCGTCGAGCGTTTGCCATGCCACCCGGTCGCCTACAACGACGATGCTACTTTCGCTGCGTTCTTTCTTCAGTCGTCCGCGTACCCGTGCGACGACCTGCTCGCCCGTTTCGGTCAGTACGGTGTAGAATCCGCTCTGCGCTTTGATAATCAGCCCTTCCTGGATACGCCCTCCTAAAATCGCCTTACTTCAACGCTTAGACGGATCACAATCCGCCGCAAACATTTTCTTGATCGATTATGTCGCCATTGTACTATACAGCCGAATTGGCGCAACCGTGGCAAAGCGTTATACTGGTATTGGCGCGTTTCAATGTAGAGCAAATTATGAACCAGAACGACATTGTCATTCCCGAAACCTGGTGTGCGCCGGACGTGGCTGGATGGCGCAGCCCGATTTTGATCTTCGGAGCCAGTGACAGCGGCAAGAGCACCTTTGCGCGCTACCTGTATGGGCGGTTGGCAGCGCAGTACGAAAAAGTTGCTTTTATCGACGCTGACATCGGACAAAGCAGTTTCGGTCTGCCGGCGACAATCGCTGTTGGCGTGAGTCGGGGGGCGGGCGAGCGAGAATTTCCGCCGGGTGGCGCGCGCCGGGCATGTTTCGTCGGCAGCAACACGCCCGTTGGGAGTGTACCTGCAGTATTGACGAGCCTGTACCGGATGAGGCGCTTCGCGCTGCGGGAAAAGGCGGGCGCAGTACTGGTGGATACGTCTGGCTTGATTGATCCCTTGCACGGCGGCGCCGATCTCAAATGGGCGAAAGTGGAACTGTTTCGCCCGTGCACGGTGGTGGCGCTGGCGCGTGAGCGTGAGCTTGAGCCATTGTTGTCGCCGCTGTGCCATTTGCCGGACGTGAACCTGGTCGAGTTGCCTGTCTGTAACGCCGTCCGCCCACGCACGACGGAAGCACGCCGGGCGTATCGTGCCGCATGTTACCGCGCCTATTTCGCCTCGGCGCAGCGACTCCCTTTGCTTTATCGCCAACTCGCCGTCTTCCCGGATCGGGAGTTTATTTCTGGACGTCTGGCTGCGTTAGAAGGGCGCGATGGCTTTGTGTTGGCGCTGGCGCTTGTGGAGAGCGCCAGCGATACCGCCGTGTGGCTGCGCACGCCGTGGTCTGGGAAGGGGCAGGTGACGGCGCTGCGGCTTGGTCATCTGCGCATCGATACGGAAACCTATCAGGACATGCGTCTCTGAGTGCGGCGCTTTGTCGGATAGAGACTGCTTGCGCCGGGTCATCTGGCGATTTTTGTGAAAGGAAATGCGATGAAAACTGTGAAGTGGCCATGGCTGCTTCTCTTTGTCGTCGTGCTGGGATGCGCGTTCGGCGCGCCCGGCGATGACAGTACGCCGGTGACGACGCCGGTCAGCATGTCTCCCGTGATAACGCCCTCGACGATCTCGCCGGTAGTGACGCCCACACTCGTTTCGCCGCTTCCCACGCCTGCTGTCGCCGTCACGGCGACGTTGGTTGTGAGCAAAGAGAACGCTCTGTATTTGCCATTGATTGTAGCGCCGGAGGCCACACCGACTCCGGTTCCTACGCCCCTCTCACCGCCGACGCCGACCCCACTGCCACCACCGGTTCCCAAGCCCTCTTTCGGTATTCAGATCGATCCCAATACCAACGATCTACCTCTCGTGTTGCGCTGGGTCGAGGGATTGGGTTTTGGCTGGATCAAAGTTCAAGTGCAATGGCCAATCCTCGAGCTGGAGCCGGAGTACTACCACTGGGTAGAGTTGGATCGGCTGGTGCAGTTGAGTAACGATTTCGGATTTCAACTGTTGTTGGGTGTGGTGGATGCGCCCGGTTGGCTGCGATCAGGCGTAGGCTACAACGGTCCGCCGCACGATCCGGCCGAGTTTGGGCGTTTCATGGGCGTGCTCGCGTCGCGCTACGCCGGGCGAGTAACGGCTTACGAACTGTGGAACGAGCCAAACTTGCTGCGCGAGTGGTACGGCGAAACGCTCGATCCGGCGGCGTTCGTCGCCTTGACGGCAGCGGGCAGCCAAGCGGTGCGTCAGGCCGATCCACAAGCGTTGATCGTCAGCGCCGCGCCGGGCGTCACCGGCATCGACGATGGTGTGATCGCCATCGACGATCGTCGCTTCCTGCGCGAGGCGCTCCAGGCAGGGCTGGCGCAGTGGGTGGACGGGATCGGCGTCCATCCTTACGGTTACGCCAATCCACCATGGGAGCGCACGACGGACGCCACGCACATCCGCACGGCCTGGAACGAACATCCGAGCTTCTTCTTCCTGGACACGCTGGAGGACTACCGCGCCATTCTGGTCGAAGCAGGTGTCGATGCGCAACTCTGGCCTACGGAATTTGGCTGGCCCGCCGCCGACGGCATCCGTTCCACCAATCTGCCCTCTGATTTTGCTTACCCCTACGCCGCATGGGTGACGGAGCAGGAGCAGGCCGAATACCTGACGGCGGCGGCGCGTCTGATGCGCGAGCGCCCGTGGGTGGGGCCGTTTTTCCTCTGGAACCTGAATATGAGCGTGACGTGGGGCGCGGAACGCCCTGAATCGCTTTTCAGCTTGCTGCGGCCTAATGGGAATTATCGCCCAGCTTACCTGGCACTGCGATTCCACCAACCATAGAAAGCCGGCGCGGTTCTACGCCGCGCCGGCTTTTTCCCTGCATCGATCTCCGGGAAGCTGTTTTACGTGGGGAGATGCAACCCTTTCTTTAGTAGTAGATTCCTCTGCGCCTTCGTGTTCCCTTTGACGAGCGCCGCCGCCTGTTCAGGCCACGTGGCGAGATAGCGTGTTCGTAACCCGCTTTCACTCACGATGATCTTGAGTTGTTCCGGCGTCAGCCGCGCCAACTGCTCGTAGATCAAGATCCCGGCGGCGTTGAGCACCTTCTGGGTCTTGTCGCCGATGCCCCAGATGCGCGTCAGGTCGTCCGGGCGGACCAGCGTCCGCTCTTCGACGCGCTCGATTTGTTGCGCGCTTGGCGTCTTGCCCGCGCTCGGCGCGAAGTCGAAGGCCCCGATCTCCGCGGTGCGCCAGCGATAGTCGCTACTGAGCGCCATCTTGAAGTCCTCCAGAATGCCGGGCTTGTCGTTGAGTGCCCATTGATCGCCAAACCAACGGTAGAGCAGGCCACAGCGGATTTGCTGCGCGTAAGGCATCTTGTTCCAGCGGTCGATTTCCTTGTAGGCCTCCCGCACCCAGCCGACGTTCTGGTTGATCCAGCCTTGATCGTGCTCGCCGGCCGGCCGGTGGATGTGGTTCATCTCGGTGATGTAGACCGGCAGGTCGCGCCACTTGTCCGGTATGCGTTCCATAAATAGCCGGTAGATTTGGAAATCGTAGTAATGGTCCCACAGCGGCCCTGTCCCATTCCCGAATCTTTGCAGGTGGGTGACGGCAGCGAGGTTTGGTCCGTGCGTGTAGGCGTGCAGGATGATGCCGTCGAGCGCGTGGATGTTCGCCATCATCTTCTCGTAGTAATCCAGCGGCCGCCACTGCGCGTTGTTCTGCGCCTTCCACGGCATGTAGTTGTAGGGATCGATCGCGCCTGGGCAGACGATGGCGTTAGGCAGCACCGCCTTGATCTTGGCATAGGTCTTGTTGAACGCTTCCGCGTACATCTCTGGGGAGATGTGCTCGGTGGGATGTTCGAAGCCGCCGGGATGCTCACGCGGGTTGTTCTGCTCGTTGGCGATCTGGATGGTCCAGGTGTAATTCTCGGCGGGTACATCCGTGTGCTTGAGGAACAGCTCCACCCACCGCGCGGCGGCGGTGGCGAACCCATCGTAGTATTTTTTCTCGGGCAGCGTGCCGCCGGGTTCGTAGCCGTGATTGAGCCGCACGATCACACCGTATCCCTGGCTGGCCCATTCCCAGAAGAAAGCGCGGATGTCATTGTTGGGCTGGAGGACACTCGCGGTTCTTCCGCAGACCTGCGTGAAGAAGACCCACCCTTTCTTCCCCTTGCCCTGGTACAACCCACGAATCGCGTTCTTCGTGTGCGGGTCATCCGAGATGTCAACCGCGTGGATGCCGAAGATATGCGGCGACACGCCGGTGGGGCAGTTGACCTCCGCCGCGGGCTTGCGGTTATCTTCCTGGGTGGGATGGCGAACGTACCACGCGGCGACGTAGCCTTCGTAACGGGCGGGCGTGCGCACTTTGATCCACTGGTTCATTTGGCCGACCTTGCTGCCCGTCGTGGCGGGGGATTCCAACGATTCGAGCACGGTCTTGTGTGGCACCCACCACACCTGTTGGGTAGCCGTGCTTGCACCCGCCCGCACCTTTAGGCCGAACTCCTGACTCTCGACGACGACATAGCTGGTTGGCGTGCCCGTCGGCGGTTGGGGAACTACGGGCTGCGTGCCGCCCGCTTGCAGCTTGACGTACCACGCGGCGCAATATCCGGCCACTCCGGCAGGCGTTTGCACGTTCAGCCATTGGTTCATCTGGCCGACCTTCTGCTTGACCACGGCTTCCTTTTCCAACGCCTTGAGTACCGTCCCGTGTGGCATCAGCGCCAATTGGGTGTAGCCCACGCCCGGTCCCTGGCGCAGCTTGAGCGGATCGTCAGGACTGTCGACAACGACGAACACGACCGTTACCGGTTCCTCCGGGGGTGGGGGCGGCGGGAACTTGAGGTACCAGGCCGCCACGTAGCCGACCTTGCCGTTGGGCAGTCGCACCCAAAGCCATTGGCCGGTCTTTCCTACCTTGTTGCGCGCTACGTCGGCATCTTCCAGCGCGCCGAGGATGGCGTTGTGTTGTGCCTGATCGACCACCGGAGCGCCGACGTAGGGCGCTTGTCGCACATTGAGGAAACCGGCGTCAGGACTATCCACCTGGACGTTAATGGTGGTCGTCGCGGGTGGCTGCGGCGTTGTCCCGCCGCCGCCGGAGAACGGTTCCAGAAACGGTGTGGGATCGATCAGATCGTGGGGGTAGTTTGTCTGTCCAGAAGCGGTTGCCCCCTGTTTTTTGAGGCTCAGGTGAAGGTGGGAACCGTCGGAGTTTCCGGTGTTGTCCGCCAGGCCGATCAATTGCTTGGCTTTCACGAATTGCCCTCGGGTGACGACGGCTTGCGCCAGATGTGCGTAAATTGTTTCGTAGCCGTCATCGTGTTGGACGCGGATTTGATTGCCGTAGGGTTTGCCAATGGGGTCGATACTGTCGTCCAATCGCACGTCGCTCACGAACCCATCGGCGACCACATAGATTTCGCTGCCATGTGGCGCCATAAAGTCGATGCCTTCGTGACCGGGCAGTCCGAATTTGTTGTAAATCAGCGGGTTGACGCCAAATCGTTGGGTAATCGTCCCATACTCTGTAGGCCAACGCATACGAAACGCCATAGTTATCCTCCTTTTCAGAGCTATCGAAAGCCGAAAGTCAAAAGTCGAAGGTCAAAAGATGTACCCTAAGTATATGCGAGTTTGGCTGTGAAGTCAAAAAATCCAAATAACATTGATGAAGTATCTTGTGGTACGTTGCATATTCCGAAGTGTACCGCATTTTCGTTCATTGCCGCCGCCGCTTGTCGATGACCATACCTCCGACCTCCGCGACGATCATGCCGAGCAGGATGAGCGCGCCGCCGAGCCACTCACGGGCTTCGAGGATTTCTCCGGCGAAAGCGACGGCGAACAGCGCCGCGAACACCGGCTCCAGCGCGAAAATCAAGGCCGTGTGCGTGGGTGTGGTGTGGCGCTGTCCCCATGTCTGCACACCGAAGACAAAAGCTGTGGCGATCAGCGCCATATACACGATGGCCGGCCATGCCGAGGTGGGCGGCAGCAGCGCGTGCCGCTCGAACAACAGCGCGGCAATCGTCGCGAGTGCTGCCGTGGTAAGCAGTTGTGTCGCGGTGAACGGAAGCACATCGTAGTGCGGGGCGAAGCGCGCGGTGCTCGTGATGTGCGCCGCGAACCCAACGGCGCACATCAGCACCCACAGGTCTCCAGGTGCGAGGGTGAGACGTTGGTTGAGGTTCAGCGTCAGAAAGCCCAGGCCCACCGTCGCCATCAACACGCCAAAGGTCGCAGCGCGGGTGGGGGGCTTGCGCAGCAGCGTTGCCGCGAAGAGCGGCACGAGCACCACGCTCAACCCGGTAATGAACGCGGCCTTGGCGGCCTCCGTGGTCTGCAAGGCGATGGTTTGTGGCACGTAGCCCAACGTGAGGAAGACGCCGGTAAACGCCCCGGCCCGCAGCGCGCGCCGTTGGATAGGAATCGGCTGCGATGCGGTTTTGCGCTGGAGCAGCAACAGTCCAACCAGCACGCCACCTGCCACCCAGAACCGCACGGCCACAAACACTAGCGGCCCGACGACGTCCAGCGCATTTTTGACGACGATGAACGTTGAACCCCAGATGGCCGTCACCACCACCAGAGCGATATCCGCTTTCCACCGTTTCATATGAAACTTGACGCGCCTCTACTTTGTGCTATAATCTGCCTGTTTGCAATCTGAACGATAAGCGTTTTTGATCGATCTCCCGGCCTCGTGCAAATCACGAGGCGTTTTTGTGCCAGGGAGTATAGCACAAGTTGATGAAATGAACGCGGCGGTCAGCGTTAGCATAAGCTGGCCGCTTATTGTTGCTCATAATCCGAGGGGTGGGGGCAGTCACTTTCCCCCTATATTGAACTGATACAGAAGAAGGAAAGTAATGGCAAGTAAAAAGGAAGCACCACTAGAAAACGTCCGCATCATCGGCATCTTTGCGCATGTGGATGCGGGAAAAACAACGACATCCGAGTCGATTTTGTATTACACCGGGCGGATTCACCGTGCCGGTTTGATCGATGTGGGTGACACGCAGATGGACTTTATGCAGCAGGAGCGCGAGCGCGGCATCACGATCATGTCCGCCGCAACCGCCTGCCACTGGCGCGATCACCGCATCAACCTGATCGACACGCCGGGCCACATCGACTTCACTGCTGAGGTCGTGCGCTCGATTCGCGTTATCGATGGCGCGGTGATGATCCTGTGCGGCGTCGGCGGGGTGGAGCCGCAGACCGAAGCGGTGTGGCTGCACGCCAACCGCGAGAAGCTGGCGCGCCTGATTTTTGTCAACAAGCTGGATCGCATTGGCTCGGATTTCTACCGCGTGCTTGGCGAGGTCCACGAGCGGTTGACACCCAACGCGCAGCCCCTGCAATTGCCTATGGGCAGCGAAGGGGGATTCGAGGGTATCGTCGATTTGCTCACCGAGCAGGCGTGGGCCTGGCATAACGGCGACGACGAGCCGGAGAGCGTCTCTATTCCGGCGGACATGGTCGAGCAGGTAGCTCAGGCACGCGAGCGATTGCTGGATGCAATCTGCGAGACCAACGAAACGTTATTGGAACAGCGTCTTGAGGGCGCCGACATTGATTTGCCGACGCTCCGCGTGGCGCTGCGTAAGGCCGTCATCGCTGGAGACATCGTCCCGGTGTTGTGTGGCACCTCGCGCAATCGCATTGCCGTGCAACCGTTGCTTGACGCGATTGTCGATTACTTGCCCGCACCCGTGGATATCCCACCGGTGCTTGGCCACAATCCGGCCAACCCGGAAGAAATCCTTGAACGTCCGGATACTTTTGACACGCCGTTCTGCGCGTCGGTGTTCAAAATCGTCACCGACCCGCACGTGGGGCACTTGACCTGGGTGCGCGTCTTCTCCGGGCAGATGCACGCCGGCGACCTGGCCTACAACCCGCGCACGGGTGAGTCCGAGCGGGTGGGGCGCATCTACAGGATGCACGCCAATCGCCGCGAGCAGGTGGACGGCATGGCCGCCAGCGATGTGGTAGCGTTGGTGGGCGTCAAAGCGGCGATGACCGGCGACACGCTCTGTGATCCCGCGCATCCGATTGTGCTGGAAGGCATAAACTTCCCCAAACCGGTGATCGCGGTAGCACTGACGCCGCCATCCACCAAAGACCGCGAGAAACTGCACGAAGTCGTGAACCGTCTGTGTGACGAGGACCCCACGCTGATCCAGAACTTCGACGCGGAGACGGGCGAGCTGACGCTTTCTGGCATGGGCGAGTTGCACCTGGATGTCTCTATAGACCGGCTGCGCACCGAATTCGGCATCGTGCCGCAGGTGAGCGCGCCGCAGGTCTCCTACCGTGAGACGGTGCAGCAGCGTGTCGAAGTGACGACGACGTACAAGAAACAGTCCGGCGGTCACGGTCACTACGCCGAGATCGTGCTCAGCATAGAGCCGCTAAGGGAAGATGACGAAGCCGATGAGAACGGCGTGGCCTTCGTCCACGCTGCGCCGCCGGCCGAATTGCCGCGCGAGTTCTGGCGGCCGGTGGAAATGGGTGTGCGCCGCGCGTTGGAGCAGGGCGTGATCGCTGGGTATCCCGTCACCGGCGTCAAGGTGACGCTGTTGGGCGGTCGCTACCATGAGGTTGACTCGGCGACGATGGACTTTGAAGTCGCCGGCGGGATGGGCGCGCGGCAAGTGGTGCGTGCGGCAGCCCCGGCCTTGCTCGAACCGATCATGCGCATCGACATCAACTCGGCGGAAGAGTACGTGGGGTCGATCGTGGCCGACATTGGACGGCGACGCGGCCTTGTCAATGCGATGCGCGTGCGTGGCTTGGTGCGCAATGTGGACGGCGAAGTGCCGTTGGCGGAAGCGCGTGGCTACGCCACCGACCTGCGCAGTATGACGCAGGGACGCGGCACGTTCACACTCGAGTTTAAGCGGTATGCCGTCGTGCCAGAAGGCATCGCGGCGGGCGTCATCAAGGAGCGCCAAGCGGCGGGGAAAGTGCCGATTCGGTAAGTTGTGATTTCGGCTTTCCGTGGTATAATTTTGGTCGGCGCAATAAGCGCCCTTATACGTGCGTGGTCTTTTCGGGCCTTGCCGGTACTGGCAGGCCCGTTTTTTCTGCAAGAAGTAGGATTCTGGTGGAATAACTCCGGGGCGAAAAGTCCACGCGACGACTAGGGACTATTCGACTATATTTGAGGGAGTTTTATGACAACAGAATTTCAAGCATTTTCCCTGCATCCGGCGTTGATGCAGGCGGTGGATGAATTAGGCTACGAAAGCCCGACCCCCATTCAGGAGCGGGCGATTCCGGCCTTGATGAGCGGGCGCGATGTGCTCGGCCAGGCGCAGACCGGCACCGGCAAGACGGCGGCCTTCGCGCTGCCGATGCTGCACGGGCTGCAAACCGACGAAACGCGTGGGCGCGTGCAGGGCCTTGTCGTGGCGCCCACCCGCGAACTGGCGATTCAGGTGGCGAAGGCCGTGTACGAATACGGGCAGCATCGCGGTGTGCGCGTGCTGGCCGTTTACGGCGGGCAGTCGTACAGCCACCAAATCAGCCGTTTGCAGCGCGGTGTGGATATTGTCATCGGAACGCCGGGCCGGATGCTCGATCTAATTCGCAAAAACGTGCTTGACCTGAGCGCGGTGCGCTATCTGGTGCTGGATGAGGCCGACGAGATGTTGAGCATGGGCTTCATCGAGGATATCGAAGCCATTTTGAGCGAGACCCCCTCGACGCGGCAGACGGCGCTCTTTTCCGCCACGTTGCCCGAACCGATCCGCCGGCTGGCCGACCGTTACATGTCCACGCCGGAAGCGATTACGATCAACCCCAAGCGGATGACCGTCGCCGAGACGGAGCAGCGTTATTACGTCGTCAACGAGGAAGACAAGCTCGCGGCGCTTACCCGTCTTTTCGAGACGGAGGATATGACCAGCGCCTTGATCTTCACACGCACGAAAGTGCGCGCGTCGGAGCTTTCAGATGCGCTCCTGGCGCGCGGTTTCCCGGCGGAAGCCTTGCACGGCGATCTCAGCCAACCGGCGCGCGAGGCGGTCATGAACCGCTTCCGCCGCGGGCAAGTGACCGTGTTGGTAGCGACGGACGTGGCGGCACGCGGGCTGGATGTCGACGACGTCTCACACGTTGTCAACTACGATATGCCTTTCGATCCCGAAATCTACGTTCACCGCATTGGGCGCACCGGGCGGGCAGGTAAGAGCGGCATCGCGTTGATGCTGGCGACACCCCGCGAGCGGCGGCGTTTGCAGGAGATCGAAGCGTTCACGATGCAGCCGATCACCCGCGCCAAACTCCCCACGCCCGCCGATATTCTGGCGCGCCGTGACGCGCAGTTCCTGCTCAAGATGGGCGGGCAACTTGAAAATGCTCCCGGCAACGAGCGTGCTATGGTCGCACAGATGGTCGCGGCGGGTTATGACGTGGAAGACGTAGCAGCGGCAGCGATCCGGCTGGCGCGCGCACAAGAACAACAGCGCCCCATCGAGGAAATCCGCGAAGCGCCTGCGCGCCCGCAACGTCACGCGCAATTCGAGGAAAAGTCGGATCGCCGTCCAAGTCGTCCCCCGCGCCGCAAGGGCGAGCGCGAACCGGGCATGGTACGGCTGTGGCTCAACATCGGTGCGGCGCACGGTATCCGCCCGCGCGACATCGTTGGCGCGATTGCCGGCGAGACCGGCATCCCTGGGCGGTCGATTGGCGCGATCGAGATTCAGCCGCAGCAGACGTTTGTGGACGTCGCCGAGCGGCACGCCAGCCAGGTGCTCCACAAGATGAAGCACTGGAAGGTGCGCGGGCGCGTGGTGGTGCTCAAGGCATCGGACTAACGCAAATCTGAAGTATTCTTTGAAAACCCGGTTGTGTGATACAGCCGGGTTTTTTGACATCTATAGTGAGTTGCTTATACTCATTCGTATTGACGGTAACCCTCGCGAAGGTGTGCGCAGCAGAATGCGCCTAAACCTTCGCAAGGGTAAGGAGTACAGATGCGCATCGATCTGAACTGTGACATGGGCGAAAGCTTTGGGTGTTATACGCTCGGCGATGACGCGGCAATGCTGGACGTGGTCACGTCGGCGAACGTCGCGTGTGGGCTGCACGCGGGCGATCCCACGGTAATGCAGGCCACGGTGGCACTCGCGGCGCGGAAGGGCGTGGCCGTGGGCGCGCACCCGAGCTACCCCGATTTGCAGGGCTTCGGACGGCGGATGATGGCGCTGACGCCCGCCGAGATCGAAGCGACGATGCTCTACCAGATCGGCGCGCTGGCGGGATTTGCGCGCGCGGCGGGTGCGCCGTTGGTTCACGTGAAGCCGCACGGCGCGCTGTACAACGTCGCCGCCCGCGATCAAACTGTCGCCGAGGCGATTGTTCGCGCGGTTGTTGCGTTCGATCCCACGCTGATCATCGTCACACTGCCGGATTCTGCATTGCTGCGTGCGGCGCAAGCGGCGGGCCTGCGTGTGGCCTGCGAGGGTTTTGCCGACCGCGCCTACCGCGAGGACGGCAGCCTTGTCCCGCGCAGCGAGCCGGGCGCGGTGATCCACGACCCGGCGCTGGCGACGGCGCGCGTGATCCGTATGGTCACGCGGGGCGAGGTGGAGGCGATCACCGGTAAGGTTGTCCCATTGCGTATCGACACGCTCTGCATCCACGGCGACAAGCCCGGCGCGGTCGCCATTGCTGCGGCCTTGCGTGCGGCGCTGGAGGCCGAGGGCGTGGTTATTGCGCCGTTGAATATTGGTACACGGATACACACGGAAAACACGGATTTTTCTTGAAATAACCCGTAGAATCCGTGAAATCCGTGTGCGATTCTCGATTGTAAGCTCTTCTTGATTACTACTAGATTCACGTTTCTCTGAAGGTGCAATGTTGCCAAGTGTCAGATATCCCCGCATTCTTCCAGTCGGCGAGGCGGCGTTCACCGTGGAGTTTGGCGACGCGGTGGATGAGGCGCTCAACCGGCGGGTTCACGCGTTCGATGCGGCGTTGCAGGCGCAGCCTGTCCCCGGCCTTGTCGAGACTGTCCCCACGTATCGCTCGCTGCTGGTGATGTACGATCCGCAGGTGAGCCGCGCCGAGGCGATGCGCGTGGCCTTGGCGGACGCGCTCGCTGTACTGGCGACGGCGGAATTGCCCCTTGGCCGATTGGTCGAAATCCCGGTGTGCTACGGCGGTGAAGCAGACCCGGATTTGGCGGACGTCGCCGCGCACTGCGGAATAACGGCGCAGGCGGTGATTGAGTTGCACGCGCAGCCGGTGTATACCGTGGCGATGCTTGGCTTTGCGCCGGGATTCGCCTATCTGCTTGGGTTGCCGGAGGCGCTGGCGACGCCGCGCCTGGCGACGCCGCGCCTGCGCGTGCCGCCGGGCAGCGTAGGGATCGCCGGGGCGCAGACGGGCGTCTACGCGTTGGCGACGCCGGGCGGTTGGCGTATCATCGGACGTACGGATCGCGTGTTGTTCGATCCGGGCCGCGCGGAGCCGTTCGCCTTGCGTGCGGGGGACCGCGTGCGGTTTGTGCCGTTATGAGCAATCTGGCGACGCTCGAAGTGCTCGATCCCGGCCTGCTGACGACGGTGCAGGATGCCGGGCGCAAGGGATGGGCGCGTTATGGCGTGCCGCCCTCCGGCCCGTTGGACGAGGTCGCCTTCAGCGCCGCAAACGCCCTGGTGGGCAATCCATCTGATGCGGCGGCGCTCGAAATCACGCTCACCGGCCCGACGCTGCGGGTGGAGCGCGAGTGTCTCATCGCGGTGTGCGGCGCGACGTTCGATGTGTGGGCGGGGATGTTGCCGGTTCCGCTGTGGCACGCTGTCTACGTGCGGGCGGGGCGGATCATCACGTTTGGAACGCGGCTGAGTGGGGCGCGGGCGTATCTCGCCATTTCTGGCGGAATCGCGCTGCCGTCGTTTTTGGGATCGCAGGCGACGTATCTGCCGGGCGGGTTCGGCGGTTTGGACGGGCGGGCGTTACGCGCCGGAGACCGGCTTCCACTGGGAGCCGCACCCACGCCCAATCCGGTGCAGTCTGCCGGGCGCATCTGGCCCGTGGATCGCCGTCCGCCGTATATGCTACAGCCAACGTTGCGCGTGGTGTTGGGGCCGCAGGACGATTATTTCACGGCGGAGGGGGTGGCGACGTTTCTCGACAGCGCCTACCAGCTCACGTCGGAGGCTGACCGGATGGGCGCGCGTTTGCAGGGGCTACCGATTGCGCATCGCGGGCCGACCGGCATCGTGTCGGATGGGGTGGTTGCGGGCAGCGTCCAGGTGCCGCCGGATGGGCAGCCGATTGTGATGTTGGCCGATCACCAGACGACGGGCGGCTATCCCAAAATTGCGACGGTCATCCGCGCCGATCTGCCGTTGCTGGCACAGTGTTTGCCCAGCGACGGGGTGCGTTTTGCGGCGGTGACGTTGGCCGAGGCGCAGCGAGCATTCTCGAACCTTTGCGAAGGTGGTTAGATCTACCTGGGTGATGATTTTACATACAGTGTTTTTCCCTTATCATGTGTTGTGGGAATGATGTTACTGTAAAGGGGGAGCCGTGCCAATCTATAATGTAAATGGACAAAACATTCACGTGATGGAAGATGGGACACCGGGGCGGCAGGTGGCATTGCTAATCCATGGATGGTCCAGTTCGTGGTACGCAATGTCCCCGTTGATTGGGCTGCTGGCTCAGCGTTTTCGCGTCCTGGCGGTAGATTTGCCGGGGTACGGGCAGTCGCCGCGCCTGCCGGGGCGCACGACAATCCCGCAGTACGCAGATCTTTTGGCGGAGTTGATCGCGCAAGTCAGCGACGGACCGGCTGTTTTGGTCGGTCATTCGATGGGGGGGATGACGAGCGTCACGATGGCATTGCGCCATCCGGTGCTGGTCGAGCGCATGGTGCTGCTCGGCCCGACGATCACGGGTAAGTTGTCGCGTTATATCAACGCTGTCGTCTCGCCGATCACGCTGCTGGAACGCTTTGGCTTGGGCAGTTTCATCGTTTCCTTTGTAGAACGGGGGGTTGTCGGTTTGAGCGACCAGATTATGCGCCCGGCCTCCTTCGCCGAACGTACTGGCATCACGCAGGATGACTATCTCCGCTTGCGGGAGGACGCACGTCGTCCCGGTCAGGGTAGGGTGCGCGCGGAGTGCTATTACGCGATGCGTGAAAACAACTTGAGTGGGCAGCTTGCCAGGGTCGATTCGCCTGCACTGGTGATCTGGGGCGCGGAGGATAATACCGTGCCGTTGCGAGATGCGGGCGTCGTCGCCGATGAGTGGCCCAATGCCGATTTGCGCATCTTGCCGAAGGCGGGACACTGGGCGCAATTCGAAGCTCCGCAGACCACGCGACGTCTTATTGCTGCTTATCTTGGATTACCACTTTCCAGTGACAAAATCAATACACCGGTGGATGATAAGGCGCTTGCCCAAATCCGCGACATCGCTCAGTTTTTGGCTCATTCCGACATCGCCAATAGCTTGAATTTGGCGCAGCGCATCCGGCTAGCTGCTCAGGCTACGCCGCGCAGTTATGTGGCGGGGGAAACGATTGCAGCCACAAGCCAGCCGGGCAGTGAATTGTACATCGTCTACAGTGGGACAATTGAGGTATGGAGCGACCCTGATGGCCCTGGGGTGGGATCATCGGACAACAAGCAGCTCGTGACGCATTTGCGTCCCGGAACGATGACGGGCGAGTATGCGATGTTCGACCTGGGTGTGCGCAGCGCCGATCTGATTGCCGGAAAATCGGGCGCGACGGTGCTGGCCTTCGATCGCGAGCGCCTGCTGGCGTTGTGCGAAGACGACGCGGTGCTGGGCACGCGGTTGCTGTGGAATATTGGCACGGCAATGACACAGCGTGTGCGGTTTATAATCTGGCAGTTGCAGCGGGCAAGCCGGCGGATGGAAGCAGCGAGGCGCGCGCAGGAACAGGAAGGCATTGACCCGACGTACAAACACCAACCGATGTGATTTTCGATTTCAGATTTTGGATTGTGAGCCTACGATTCGTTCTAGCCAGGCGCGGGTTGCTTTGGGGGAACGCAGGCGGATGACGTTGAGGTGTTGGTAAGATGGTTCTTCCAAGTGTCGGGGCGTGTTGCGCCGGCGCCGGGTGTGTGACGTGATGGCAAAGACGAAGAGGGAGTCGCGGCTGAAGAAAGCGCCCCGCCATGTTTCTTGGTTGTCGTTCCATAGAGTCTCGCGTTTGACCACACGGCGGAGTGTGCGTGTGAAGAGTCGCCCCATAATGATAGGCAGAGCGTAGTCGAGCCAGATGAGCGTGTCTGCGCGCCCCCAAACGATGTCCCGCGTTTTGCTGTAATTGCCGTCGATAGTCCAGGCTTCCCCGCTGAGGGCCTCGGCGACGGCGCTACGAAAGGCGTCGACCGGCACAGGCGTCCAGTCCGGCCCCCAGTACAATGCATCCAACTCGATGTGAGGGACGTGCAGCTTTTCGCTCAGGGTGCGCGCCAATGTCGTCTTGCCCGCGCACGTCGTCCCAATGACGACGATGCGGCGGCCTATCATTCCCGGTGTGTTTTCCATTATGGTCTCAAAGCATCAACCACGAATCTTCTCGAATTTCCACTAATTTATCTCTGTCTGTGATGATTCGTGTAGATTCGTGGTTATTGAGCTTGCCTTGCCAGGGCGATAGCGCCGAGGACGCCGGCGCGATTGCCCAATCCCGGCGGGACGATGTAACTGTCGATGTCGTGCAGGATTTCGGGCACACGGACGTAGCCGTTGAGCAAGGTCTGCACCTCGCGGCGGATCATTGGGAACAGGTGCGCTTGCTGCATCACGCCGCCGCCGAGGATGATGCGCTGCGGGCAGAGCGTGACGACGAAGTTGGCGCACGCCAGCCCGATGTAGCGCGCTTCCAACGCCCACGCGGGATGATCAGGAAGCAGAATTTCGGCGCGCTGACCCCAGCGGGCTTCCATCGCCGGGCCATTTGCCAGTCCCTCGAAGCAGTCGTCGTGGTAGGGGCAGTTGCCGGGGAAGGGATCGGTCTCGTAGTCGTGCGGTAGGCGGATGTGGCCCATCTCCGTGTGCATCAGGCCGTGCAGCAGGCGGCCTTCCACCATCGCGCCGCCGCCGATGCCCGTGCCGACGGTGAGGTAGACGAACGTCTCTAGCCCTTGCGCCGCACCCCACGTGCCCTCGCCGAGCGCCGCCCCGTTGACGTCGGTGTCGAAGCCGACGGGGACGACCAACGCCGCACGTACCCGCCCGGCGAAATCCGTGTTGCCCCAGCCCGCTTTGGGCGTCGAGGTGATGTAGCCCCAGGTCGGCGAGCGCGGGTTTGGATCCACCGGGCCGAACGCGGCGATGCCGACTGCCCGCAGCGTCGCGCCCTTCGCCATCACACCGCGAAAGAAGTCGATGGCCTTGCCGATG
>DAIUDK010000014.1:0-35690 GCA_036845725.1 Chloroflexota bacterium | reverse complement strand
TTCATCGCCCGCAGCAGCGTGCTCTTGCCGCCGCCGGAAGGGCCAAAGAGGACGTTGATCTGGTTGGCGTAGATGTCGAGCGTGATGTCGTGCAGGCTCTCCGTCCCGTCGGAGTAGCGCAGGCCGAAGTCCTTGATGTGGATTTTGACGTCGCCGGCCATCACCAGAACCTCTGCTTGCGATAGTGATTGCGGATGAGCGTCGCCAGGAGGTTCATCGACAATACGAAGATGAGCAGCACCAACGCCGTGCCGTACTGGATATGGACCGGCATCCCCGGTACCTGGGTGCTGATGACGAAAAGGTGATAGGGTAGGGCCATCGTCTGGTCGAACATGGAGGTGGGCAGGCGCGGCAGGAAGAACGCCGCCACAGTGAAGAGAATCGGCGCGGTCTCTCCGGCGGCGCGCTCCAATCCCAGGATCACGCCGGTGATGATGCCCGGCAGGGCCTGCGGAAGCACCACGCGGCGGATGGTCTGCCAGCGCGTCCCGCCCAGACTGACACTCACCAGGCGAAACGATTGCGGCACTGCGCGCAGCGCTTCTTCCGCTGTGCTGATGATGACCGGGAGCGTCATAATGCCCAGGGTGAGCGACCCCGCCAGGATCGATGTCCCAAAATTGAGGAAGATGACGAACAGCCCCAGACCGAACAACCCAAAAACGACCGAGGGGATGCCCGCCAGGTTGATGATGGCGACGCGAATCGCGCGGGTTAGCGCGTTGTCTTTGGCGTACTCGGAGAGGTAGATCGCTGCGCCGATGCCGATGGGGACGGCGACAACCGCTGTGCCGAGCGTCAGCCACAGCGTGCCGACAATCGCCGGGAGCAGGCCGCCGGCTTTCATTCCATCGTAGGGATACGCGGTGAGGAATTCCCAACTGATGGCGGACGCACCCTCGTAGACGATGTAGCCGACGATGAAGAAGATCGGCGCGACGACGACGACCGCCGCCAGCGTGATGAGCGCGAACGCGATACGCTGCGAAGCCTGTCTGGATAGCCTGGGCAGTTTGGTGCGCGTCACGACAACATCCTTTCGGCGCGTTTGACCTGGCGGAAGACCACCGAGGCCGCGGCCATGTTCACCACGAACGTGATGACGAAGAGCGTGAGGCCCACGGCGAAGAGCACGTGGTAATGCGGGCTGCCCTGCGCCACTTCGCCCATTTCGGCGGCGATGGTTGCCGTCATCGTGCGCACCGGCATGAAGAAGTCGTGTAGGCCGAGCGGCATTCGTGCGGCGTTGCCCGTGACCATCATGACGGTCATCGTCTCGCCGATGGCGCGGCCCACCCCCAACATCAACGCCATCAGGATACCGGAACGCCCGCCGGGCAGCACGATGCGCCAGATGACTTGCCAGCGCGTCATGCCAAGAGCCAGCCCGGCATCGCGGTAGGTTTTGGGCACAGTGTCGAGCACATCCTCCGCCACGCTGACGATGGTGGGCAGCGCCATCCATGACAGCAGCAGCACGCCGGTGAAGGCGGTGAGGCCGGTGGGGATGTTCAGCGCGACGCGGATGAGCGGTGCAAACACCAGCATCCCGATGAAGCCGATGACGACCGAGGGGATGCCTGCCAGCACTTCGATGAAGGGTTTGAGGATGTCGCGAAACCAATCCGGCGCGATCTCGGCGATGAAGATGGCTGTCGCCAGCCCCAAGGGCAGCGAGACGACCGCCGCGCCGATGGTGATGATCAACGATCCCAGGATTAGGGGCAACAAGCCGTAGTGTTCTTCGATGGGATACCAGCGCGTGGTGAGCAAGCTGGAAAGCGGAATTTCGAGGAAGGTTGGCGCGCCTTCTTTGATCAGGAATAGGAAAATGAGCACCACCAGAATGATCGCAGAAATGCCCGCGACCTGGATGGCGCGTTCGATGAGGAATTCACCCCACGAAAGCGACCGTTTCTGTTGTCCCTCGTGCTCGTTAATCATAGGAATTTCCTCGAAAATTGTCTCAACGGATTGAACGGAGAAAAATCGAAATCCGTTCTGTCTGTTTAATCCGTTGACGTTGTTGCGATGGGCACAAAGCCAAGTTCCAGCACGATCTCTTGCGCTGCCGGGCTGAGAATCCAGTCCAGGTAGGCCTTGACTTGCCCCCGCGGCTCCCCGACGGTGTAGATGTACAAATCGCGCGCGATGGGATATTCGCCTCGGTTTACCGTCTCGACGGTGGGCGGATAGTAAGGCTGGCCCGCCTCGAGGCTCACGGCGACGGTTTTCATATCCGGCGTGACGTAGCCCAGACCGTCATAGCCGATGGCGTTAGGATTCTGGCGCACTTCCACGCCGATGCCCTCCGACGAGGGGAGCAGGAGCGTATCCTGCGAAAACAGCGTCTTGTTATCCTTTTCTCCCAGACGGACGACCTCTTCGAGGAAGTAGACGTGCGTGCCGGAGTTCGTCTCGCGCGAGAGCAGCACGATGGGCCGGTCTTCCCCGCCGACCTCCTGCCAGTTGGTGATCTTGCCGCTGTAGATGCCGGAAATCTGTTGCAGCGTCAGTTCGTCCACGGGATTGTCGGGGTGGATGACGATGGCGATAGCGTCGCGGGCGATGATGTACTCCACCGGTTCGAAGCCGTTGGCGCGGGCGGTTTGTATCTCCTCGTCTTTGATGTGCCGCGAGGCGTTGGCGAGGTCCACCGTACCGTTCATCAATGCCGCGATGCCGGTGCCGGAGCCACCGCCGGTGACGGCGATGCGCACGTCAGGCTCGAGCGTCTGGTAGCGTTCGGCCCAGGCCAGTGCCAGGTTGACGATGGTGTCGGAGCCTTTGTTCTGGATGGTCGCCGAAACGCCACCGGTAGAGGTCTGCGTGGTTTGCGGTCTGCATCCGGCGAGCGCCACTCCTAGCAGGAGGAGCGCCAGCACTCCTATGGTTAAGCGTGTGTCCTTGTTTCGCACAATGGGACATTATAATGTCAACGGGTGAAAAAACAACCCAAAAGCATGATTGACTACCTCGCAAGGCCGTTTATACTTGCGGGTATCTGTGATGTGAAGGATTTGGATTGATTATGGACGAGACGCCTGCTACACCCAAAATCCGCGTGCAGCATCTGGATTTTTACTATGGCGCGAAGCAAGCATTGATGGACATCACGCTGGACATTGCGTCCCAAGAGATCATGGCCTTTATCGGGCCGTCGGGCTGTGGAAAGTCCACGTTCTTACGCTGCCTCAATCGCATGAACGACGAAATTCCCCGCACACGTGTGGAGGGTCAGATTCTGTTGGACGATGCCGACATCTATGCACCCGAGGTGGATATCGTGGAGTTACGCCGCCGGGTAGGGTTGGTGTTTCAGAAACCCAACCCGTTTCCACAGTCGATCTACAACAACATCGTCATGGGGCCGCGTTCTTTGGGGCTGGAAACGGGATCGGCACTCGGCGATATGGCGCAGCAGTTGTTGCAAGAGGTAGACTTATGGGACGAGATCAAGGGTGACATGTCACTGCCCGCGCTGAGCCTGTCGTTAGGCCAGCAGCAGCGATTGTGCATCGCGCGCACGCTGGCGGTCAGGCCGGAGGTGATTCTGATGGACGAGCCGTGTTCGGCGCTCGATCCCATTGCTACACTGCGCGTCGAGGATTTGATGCGCGAGCTGCGCCAGCACTACACCATCATCATCGTCACCCACAATATGCAGCAGGCCGCGCGTGTCTCGGATCGTACCGCGTTGTTCTGGCTTGGCGAATTGATCGAGGAAGCGTCCACCGCACAACTCTTCACCCGTCCCGCGCAGAAGATGACGGAAGACTACATCAGCGGGCGGGTAGGATAGCAAGAAGCAGGAGGCAAGAAGCAAGATGCACGAAGCAATTTACCATTTACCATTTGAATTATTTGCTGCATAGCAGTTTTCCAAAGCCGGCGATGATGACGAGTAGCATGAGGATGGAGACGACGCTTTCCGGATTGAGCGCGGGCAGGATGATCACGGGCAATCGGCCCGGCAGCAACGGCCAGATGACCCAGAGAACGAACACTGTTCCCGCCGCCAGGATCGCAAGCATTGATAGAATAACCCATTCCTGAATCCACCGTACCATTTCACACCTCCTGTGTGATGATCCCCGTTTTTTGTTCGGTTAACTGTTCCATGCAGAAGCGTGCCAAAAAGTTCACGAAGTTTCTACTGCACGACTAACGACTACAAGACTATTTCTAAGAGGGGGAGATATGGTTGCACGATTAATTGTCCCAGAAAACTATCGTTGTTTATTGGACGTGCGCGAGACGGAGCGCGCGATCCGCCAAGTCAAGACGTTTTTCCAGACGAATTTGGCCTTCGAGCTGAACCTTGTCCGCGTGACCGCACCGTTGTTTGTGCAATCCGGCACGGGCATCAACGACGATCTCAACGGCGTGGAGCGTCCAGTGTCGTTCCCCATCAAGGCGCTGGCGGATGTGCGCGCCGAGATCGTCCACTCGTTGGCGAAGTGGAAGCGGATGCAGTTGGCCTATCTGGGTTTCCGGCCGGGTGAAGGTCTGTACACCGACATGAACGCCATCCGTGCGGACGAGGATTTGGACAACCTCCATTCGTTGTACGTCGATCAATGGGATTGGGAGCGGGTGATGCTGCCTGAAGAGCGCACGCTGGATTACCTCTTGACCATCGTCCGCCGGATCTATGACGTGATCCGCCGCACCGAGCGGTACGTGCATCACCTGTATCCGGTGATCGAGCCGTTTTTGCCGGAGAAGATCACTTTTGTCCATGCGGAAGACCTGTTAGCGCGCTATCCCGATCTGTCGCCGAAGGAGCGTGAGGATGCTGTGTGCCGCGAGCACGGCGCGGTATTTCTCATTGGCATCGGCGGGGCGCTGCGCGATGGACAGCCGCACGACGGGCGTGCGCCGGACTACGACGACTGGTCCACGCCGACGCTGAACGGCTACCAGGGCCTGAACGGCGACATTCTGGTCTACTATCCGCTGTTCGATACGGCGCTGGAACTCTCGTCGATGGGCATCCGGGTGGATGGTGAAACCTTACTGCGCCAGTTGACGCTGCGCGATGCGCTCGACCGCCGCGACCTGCTCTTCCACCGGCGGTTGCTGGCGGGCGAACTGCCGCAGTCCATCGGCGGCGGGATCGGCCAATCACGTTTGTGTATGCTGTACCTGCACAAGGCGCATATCGGGGAAATCCAGTCGAGCCTGTGGCCGGAGTCAATGATACACACCTGCCGCGAACACAACATCCACCTGTTGTAATAAAAAAGGGGCGCTGGGGACATTTCCCCCAACGCTCTCTTTTTGCTTCTTCAAGCCAGCCATGTTGCCAGGTTTGCGCGGACGAAGGCGTCGTCGTTGAGGTCGGGATAGTCGTGGTACACGCGGGTGATCTCCTGGAATTGGCCGGGCGAGAGCCTCGCGTGCGGGTCGACTGTCCACGCTCCGGCGAGCACCCCCTGCCGTTGAAGCACAGTATGCAGACCGGGGATGCACCCGGCGAAGTCGTGGGCCGCGTCGGAAAAAGCCGCGTTGCAATCGGTGATGTGCGCGGCGCGGGTGAGCAGTTCGGGCGGGATTGGCGCGCCGGAAGCCGTGAGCGCGTGGATTTCGTCGAGCAGCGCCACCGCTTTCTGCGTCCACACGGCCCACTGGGCGAGCAATCCCCCCACCATACGCACGCGACGCATTCCCATCGGGGTGGGGATGGCGTATTCCGTCAGCAGATCCGTCACGATGCTGTCCCCGTTGCCGGTGTAAAGCGCGATCTCGCGCTCGCGCCCGGCCATGCAGACTGCCCGTACCACGTCGAACGTTTGGTAGTGGTTGAACGGCGCGACGGTGATCGCCAGCACGTTCTCGATCTCGGCGAAGGTGCGCCAGAAGCCATAGGGGAGCGCGGGCCCTCCCGCCGTCGATTGCGGGCAGAAGCCCACGAGCGGTAGCATCGTCGCCATCTCGCGGCAGTGCCCGACGATGGTGCGCGGGCTGCTATCGCCGAAAGCCGCCAGATTGAGTAGAACCGCATCGTAGCCGGTGCGCTGTGCGAATTCTGTTTCGCGGCGCGCCTGCTCGGTGAGGCCACATACCCCCGCGATTTTGACGACGCGACGGTTGCGGTGCTGGCTCCAGGCGTCAATCTCAGCGGAGGCCAGCGTCAGCAGCGGCTCGAACAGGTCGATGCCTGGCTCGCGGATGGCGTACTGCGTGGTGTGGGCACCCACAGCCAGACCGCCCGCGCCCGCGTCGATGTAGTAGCGCACCAGTGCTCGCTGGCGGCGTTCGTCGAGCTGCCAGCTCTCATCCAACGCCAGCGGCATTTCCGGGATTGCCAGGCCGTGTAACAACAGCGAGCGAATTCTGTCAAAATTTTCCATCGGTCACCTCAATAAGGCTTCGCTGGTTATGTGTGTGTCTTCATTGCACTGTTGAGTATACACCGACTATGAGATTCGTGATAACGCCGATTGTACATTTTCCTGAATGATGTATAATGTGATGTATAATTTTCGCGGAGGTGATGAATGTCTACGATGATTCGCAAGCAAGTCTACATTGAACCTCAACAAGAAGTTGCACTGAAGGAGTGGTCTATGGAGACCGGTCTTTCTGAGGCTGAGATTGTTAGACAGGCGATTGAGCGGTGGCTGAAGGAACAAGCACGGCAACGACACCATATACTTGCGGCATGGCAAGCAGAGAAAGATTTCATTGCGGATCTGATGGCGCAGGGCGTTGTCCCCGGTGGTCGTACGTGGAAACGGGAGGACTTGTATGACCGCTGAAATTCTCGTCGATACGAATGTCTTGGTCTACGCATACGACCGTTCCGAGCCGGAGAAGCAGAATCGGGCCTTGGATGTGCTGGATCGTTTGCTTGTGACCGGTAAAGGAGCACTTAGTACACAAGTACTTTCGGAGTTTTTCAATACGACAACGCGGAAATTGTCGGCGCCCTTGACATTGGAACAGGCTTACTCCCGTTTGGAACATTATGTACGCTTCTGGCCGGTGTTTGATGTGACGCCTGACGTCATCCTGGAAGCCGTTCGGGGTGTGCGTGATTATGCGTTTAACTTCTGGGATGCACAAATTTGGGCAGTAGCGCATCTCCACGGTTTGAGTCTCATTTTGAGCGAGGATTTTGACCCAGGCAGTAAAATCGAGAATGTGACCTTCGTTAACCCTTTGGCGATTGATTTCGATCCACAGTTTTTACGAAGTCTATCTTTGACTTATGAGGAAGCATAGTTTCCTCCTGCTCTTTTGTCTACTCGCAGGCTGCGTCGCACCGGTTGCGCAGGCCGATCCGATGACGCCGGTTGCTTCCGCGACATCCGTCCTGCCAACCCAGACGGCAACGCCTATACCCACCGTCACACCGACGCCGACTGCGACGCCTACGCCGATCCCCACGATTGTGATCCCCATCCTTACGCAAACGGTGACGCCGACCGTCGCTGTTGCGGAGGTCATGCCTACACCAATCCTCAACGCGCTGCCTGGACGCGTGATCCCAGAGCCGTTCGGCGTGAATATCCATTTCACGCGCGCATTGCCCGGTGAATTGCCTTTGCTGTCGTCGGCTGGCTTTGGCTGGGTGCGAATGGACATGACCTGGAATATCGTCGAGCGTGAGCAGGGTCACTACAACTTCGCGGAATACGATGTGCTGGTGGCGGCGATGGCGCAGCGCGGCATCCGCATTATCTTCATCCTGGACTACGGGAATTTGCATTATGACAGTGGCTTTCCGCCGCAATCGCCCGAAGCGCGCGCCGCGTTCACCAGATTTGCGGCAACGGTGGCGCAGCGTTATCAGGGCAGGGGCATTATCTGGGAAGTCTGGAACGAACCCAATCTCGATGAATTTTGGGGGCCGCAGGCAAACGTCCAGCATTACGAAGCGCTGTTATCCGAGACCGTTGTGGCGATTCGTAGAGTCGATCCAACCGCTTTAGTTGTCGCGCCGGGCATTTCCGGCTTCGACTGGGCTTTTTTGACGGCTTTGGGGGATATGGGCGCTTTCAAAAAGCTGGATGCTATCACTGTGCATCCCTACGGCATTGAGGTTCCTGAAGACCTCGGCCCCTATCATGTGCATCTGGCGGCGCTATTGCACCGCTACAATTCTGCGTGGAAAATCCCAGTGATTTCCAGCGAGTGTGGGACGACAGCGGTTGCCGGTCCTCCCAGTGAAGCTGTGCAAGCGCGTTATCTGCTCCGTCAGTGGTTGGTCAATTTACTATACGATGTCCATCTGAGCATCTGGTACGACTGGCGCAACAACGGTGTTGATCCTGCCAACATTCAGCATAATTTTGGCGTGGTGCGCTATGACTTTTCGACTAAGCCGGCTTACTACGCCGCCCAAACGTTGCTAACGACGCTTGATGGCTATCGTTTTATGCGCCGCATCCCATTGGAAAGGGATGACGACTATCTCTTGCTCTTTCTCAGGGCAGATCAGCCTGCGCTGGCGTTGTGGACGAGTGGGGAGTCGCACACAATCCACCTGCCGCTGATGGCGGATGGGGCACTTTTGGTCGAGATGATGGGCGCGCGCAGCACACTTTCCGGTGCGGGAGATGGGCTGGAAATCGATATCGATGGCGCACCGCGTTATTTGCTGTTCCACCCGCATCAAGTCGCGCCGGATATGGTGAGTTGGCGGCCTTACGAGACACTGCAGCCTCTCCGGGTGGAAGAGGAACACAGCGTGCGTGTGGTTTTCGAGGAAATACCGGTTTCGACGTTCGGAGAGGTGCAGGTATGGGTGCAAGACGAAATGCGGGGCGCGGTAGAGATCGTGACACGCCCGATGGAGACGCAGCACGTGCGTGTGCCTGTCGATGTGACTGATTTAACGGGCAACGTCCCGGCGGAACTCGTCTTCATCCCACCGGACGGAACATTGTCGCCTTTACAGCGGGCGTCGGTCTGGTTGCTTCTCGGCGAGTGAACGGGTACTTTCACCACCAAGACACAAAGTTCATAGGTTCCCTTTGCGCCTTCGTGTCCTAGTGGTTTACTTTATGCGAGGAGGAAACCGATGACGTGTTTGACTTGTCTCTCGAATTCCGGGGAGCAGCGCATCTCTCCCGGCCCGACAATTCACGAGGGTGTGTACTGGTACCTGGAGCACGCTTACCCGACGACGCTCAAAGGCTGGCTTGTTGTCGTCCTCAAGCGCCACGTCGAGGCGCTGCACGAGCTGACGGCGGAGGAGTTTGCCGAACTGGGGCTCATTCAGGCGCGGGCGACGAAGCTGCTTTTCGAGGTGGTAGACTGTGAGAAGGAATACCTGATGTGTCTGGCGGAGAGTGAGGGCTTTCACCACATCCATGTGCATATCGTGCCCAAGTCGCGTGACTTGCCCGACGAACTGAAAGCCACGCGCATCTTTGCGCTGCTCAAGGCTACTGCGGAGGAGGCGCTGCCGACGCAGGAAGTCAAAGCCTTTTGCGAATTGCTGCGCGAGCGATGGTGAAACGCCGCCTTCTCGCCTGGCTGCTCATCCTGGCGCTGCTCCTGACGTGCGTGCGTCCAGCGCTGGTCGCGCCGGTCACTGCGGAAGCGCCTGTAGATTTCGAGGCACTAGCTGCGAGCGTGGGCCGCGCTGAGGCGTGGTACTGGATGAACGGTTATACCACATCCCCGCCGGAGGCTGCTCAGGTCCCTCTTGCTTCGGTCTTGCCATTCATGACCGTGCAAACCATCAACACACCGGTACTGACACCGACCGTGTACCTGCCGTTGGTCGCCAACCATTTTCCGTTGCAGATCGAACGTCGCGCCATCTGGATCACGCGCTACGATTGGACGTCCCTGGGTGCGGGGGCGCCGCCACAGAAGATCGATGAGCTGGTAGCGAACGTCTCCGCTGCGGGATTCAACACCATCTTCTTCCAGGTACGGGCTGCCGGGGATGCTTACTACTCACCGGGTCTGGAACCGTGGGCCTCGCGTCTCTCCGCCGGCACGGTGACAGAGACACTTGGCATGGACCCTGGCTGGGACCCGTTGACGCGCATGCTCGATGTAGCGCACGCCGCGGGCCTGGAAGTGCACGCTTACATCAACGTTTATCCCGCGTGGCTTCCATCGCCGAGCGAAACCTACGGCCCGCTGGCTCCGCCCGCGACGACGCCTCCGCAGATGTTCGACCGCTTCACCTACGGTCCGGCCCATCCCGACCATCCCGGCGAGTACGCTTTGGGCTGGGACTGGCGGCATCATGACACTGGCGGTGATCCGATGCTGCTTGCGTGGGGTACGTACCTATGGGCAAGTCCCGGTGTCGACCAGGTGCAGGCGTACATTACCGCGATTGCCCGTGACATCGTCACCCGTTATCCGGTGGATGGCATCCATCTGGATCTGGTGCGCTATGCCGGGCTGATGTACTCCTACGATCCGTTCAGCAACGTGGCGGCAGGCGACGTGCGCACGCCGGCCCGCGACCAGTGGCAGCGCGACCGGGTGACGGCGTTGGTGCAGCAGGTGACCACGGACACGCACGCGCTGCACCCGGAAGCGTGGGTTTCGGCGGCGGTGTGGCCGTATTACAAGAATGACCTGGGATTGAAAACAAGTTCTGGCTATCACGATTACTTCCAGGACTCCAAGGGCTGGCTGGCGGCGGGTACGGTGGACGCGATTGCGCCGATGTTGTACGGCACCGGGAGCAGCATCCCCGACGATCTTGGCAACTGGCGCATCCTGGCGGAGGACTTCATAGCGAGCAGCGCAGGCGGGCACGTCGACCTGGGCATCGCCGGGTATTACGACGATTTCGACGCTATCGCGCAACGAATTGCCATCGCGCGGGAACTCGGCGCACCGGGCCACGCGCTGTTTTCCTACGCCGCGCTCGACAGTCACGGCTACTGGGATGACCTGGCGGCGGGACCGTATCGCATCCGGGCGATACCGCCATCGCGTTAGAGAGTGCTCGGCGCCCAAAAATGGACGAGTTTGCCAGGCGTGTCCTCTTCCAATTTCTTCCACGAGTCGATGGGCAGTTCAATCTGCGCGAGCGCGGCGGTGGGAAGGCTTTCCAGCGCACCGGTGAGGCTTTCCAGGAATAGCTCGAGATCGGGATTGTGCCCCACGATCATGACGCGCTCGTCGGCATCGTCTAGCTTGCGTAGCACTTCTATGAAATCATCCGGTTCGGCCCCGTAGAGCGCGCGCGTGGCGATGATCCGTCCCTCGTAATGGCAGGCTTCAGCGACCAGTTCCGCCGTGTTCAGCGCGCGTTTGACTGTTGAGGAGAGGATGCGCTGCGGCGTCAGGTCGTGTCTGCGGATGAGTTCGCCCATCAGAACGGCGGCTTGCTCGCCGCGCTTCTTGAGCGGGCGGTCGTGGTCGGCCAGATCGTCGTGTTTCCAGCTCGATTTGGCGTGACGCAAAATCAATAACGTTTTCATGAACTATCTCCTTACTCTGATACCGTCGCCAGACGCCGGATTGTGATCCGGCGGCAACGTGTAAAGAAAGCACTGGATTTCAACCGACACGATATTTTTATAGCTAATCTTCTTGTAAATTCGGCAGGAATATGATATAATTCATTATACAATATTATGACGGTTCCACTTTAGGAGGTTTTCAGCATGGAATACACGAATTTAGGACGTACAGGGTTGCAGGTCAGCCGTCTTTGTCTGGGCACGATGAACTTTGGCCCGTTGACCACCGAGGAAGATAGCTACGCGATCATGGATCGCGCGTTGGAACTCGGCATCAATTTCTTCGATACGGCCAACGTCTACGGCTGGAAGCTCGGCGAAGGCGTGACCGAGCAGATCATCGGGCGCTGGCTCGCGCAGGGTGGGGGCCGCCGTGAGAAAATTGTGCTGGCGACCAAAGTCTACAACAAGATGGGTGAATGGCCCAACGAACGAGGCCTGTCGGCATACCACATCCGCAAAGCCGCGGAAGACAGCCTGCGCCGTCTGCAAACCGATCACATTGATCTCTACCAGATGCACCACGTCGAGCGCACCACGCCGTGGGAGGAAATCTGGCAGGCGATGGAGCAGCTCGTCCGCGAGGGGAAGGTGCTCTACGTAGGCAGCAGCAACTTCGCCGGGTGGCACATCGCCAAGGCGCAGGCCCATGCCGAGAAACGTAACTTTATGGGCCTGGTCTCCGAGCAGAGCCTCTACAACCTCAACGCGCGCATGATTGAGCTTGAGGTGATTCCGACGTGCGAAGATTACGGCCTGGGTTTGATCCCGTGGAGTCCGCTGGGTGGTGGCCTGTTGGGCGGCGTGCTGAAGAAGATTTCCGAGGGCCGGCGTGCTTCGGAGCGATTGCAGGAGAGCGTCGAGAAGCACCGCTCGCAGATCGAGGCCTACGAAAACCTGTGCCAGGCAATGGGCGAGAACCCGGCAGACGTGGCGCTGGCCTGGCTGTTGCGCAATCCCGTCGTCACCGCGCCGATCATCGGCCCGCGCACGCTGGAGCAGCTCAACGGCAGCCTGCGTGCGTTGGAGATCAAACTCTCTGACGAGACGCTCACTAAGCTCGACGAAATCTGGCCCGGCCCCGGCGGTCCGGCTCCTGAAGCCTATGCCTGGTAGTCTGCGCAGATTGGCTTTTCGTAGTTGTAGAGGGATTTGCGATTCATCATCGCAAATCCCTCTTTTTGTTCGGCCGCTCTGTGTTATACTAGAGTCGGTGTAATGATCCGGAGGTGGCGCTTCAATGTTCAAGAAAGTCTTCGTCAGCGGCTGTTTTGACTTGTTGCACAGCGGGCACGTCGAATTCTTCAAGGAAGCCGCGAGCTATGGTGACTTATATGTGGCGCTCGGCTCGGACCGGACGGTCAACGATCTCAAGGGACATCCACCGGTCAACTCGGAGGCTGAACGGCTTTTTATGGTGCAGTCCGTCTCGTGGGTCAAGGAGGCCTTCATCTCGCAAGGTTCTGGAATATTGGACTTCGAGGCGGAACTGCGGACCATCCGGCCGGATATCTTCATCGTCAACGAAGAGGGCAGCACACCGGCGAAACGCGAGTTGTGCGAATCGCTGGGGATCGGGTATCTCGTGCTGCGGCGCGAACCACATTCTGGATTGACTGCCCGCTCTACGACAGCTTTGCGCGATCTATGCCGCATCCCCTACCGTATCGATGTGGCGGGTGGTTGGCTCGACCAGCCTTTCGTCTCCAGGTTCTATCCCGGTGCGGTGATCACGATTTCGCTGGAACCGACAGTCGAATTCAACGAGCGCAGCGGCATGGCGAGTAGCACCCGTCGTGCGGCTATCGATCTGTGGGGGCCGCGTCTGCCGGTGAATAGCTATGAGAAGCTGGCGAAAATCCTCTTCTGCTACGATAATCCCCCCGGCACGCTGGAAATCTCCGGCTCTCAGGACGCCATTGGCATCGTCTTTCCCGGCCTGAACAGGGCCTATTACGAAGGCGAATACTGGCCTGCGCGCATCGAAAGTGTGCAGGATGAAGCGACCTTGCGTTTCATCGAAAACGCGTTGTATCTCGTCCCGCTTGGCCCACGTGAGTACGGATTCAGCGTGTTGAGCGATACGAACATCACCCGAGAAGGGGCGCAGGCGCTCTCCGAAGCCACCGACCGTTGCTGGGACGCGATCCTGGCTCACAATGTCCGCGCTTTCGGGCAGTCTTTCCGCGCTTCGCTCGAAGCACAGGTGGCGATGTTCCCTCATATGATGACGCCGATGGTGGCGAGGTTGATCGACCGCTACCGAGACGTCGCCTTAGGCTGGAAACTCTCCGGCGCGGGCGGTGGCGGCTATCTGATCCTCGTCGCCGACCATCCCATCGAAGACGGCTTCCAGATCACGATCCGCCGCGAGGATTATTAGCATTGAGGATTCTCATTGTTGGAAACTTTGGGAATGGCAACAATGGAGATGAAACCGTCCTGATGGCTATGGTGCGGGAGCTTTGTCAGTTGAATCCGGCAGCCGAGATCACAGTAGTTTCCGGCGACCCGGCGGCTACCTGCAAAATTCATGGTGTCAGAGCTGTTCGACGAGCACTCTCGTTTAGTATGATTCGGGCTATTGCCAGGAGCGATACCGTTATCATCGGCGGCGGGGGCATTCTCATTGACCAGTTTCACAGCAGTCTCAAGTACGGCTTAGTTATTTTGGTAGCCAAGCTTTTGGGGAAACCGACCATGGTCTACGCGATTGGCCTGGACACCGTCACGAAAAGACTGGCCCGAGCTGCCATTAAGTTATCCTTCAACATAGTTGACCTCATTTCCTTGCGGGATGAAGCCTCCAAGACAGAGATGCTCAAGCTGGGCGTGACTGGTACGCCTATTTATGTTACCGCAGACCCGGCATTTACGCTTGATGAGCCTTGCCGAGAAACTTTCCGTGAGACACTAGCCCAAGCGGGAATCTACGAGAAACGTTCGCCGTTGATAGGCATTTCGGTCTGGCCGACCGACAATCTGAATAGTTACCAGCAGATCCCGTATGTTTTCGCAGATCTGGCAGATCGATTGGTGGAAACGTACGACTGTATGGTGGTATTCCTTGTCATGAGCACCATCGAGTTTGAGGGGGATTTGCGAGCAAGTCGCCAGATCGTTGAGATGATGACGCACAATGACAGGGCTCAGGTAGTGGGTGTGGACTATCATCCACAGGCACTGCTGGCTGTCTTTGGTCAGATGGATCTCATCATTGGCATGCGATATCATTCGCTTGTACTTCCCGCCGTCGCGGGCGTGCCTCTGGTAGGCATCGAACGGTCAAAGTACCCCAAGAACACGTATTTTCTGAGAGAGGTTCAGCAACCGTCGGGTGGCATAGCAGAGAACCTTACCGTCGAGGGTTTGATGGCTTGCGTGACCAAGGCTTGGCGCGAAAGAGTAGATCTGACCCGGCGCGTAATCTTGGTTAGAAAGGACCTTCGCACAAGGGCCAGCCAGAACGTTGAGTTGTTTGCTCAATTGATGAGTCAATACGGGATAGGATGAGATGTGCTGGGAGGGTTCGATATGATTGATGGGGCTTTTCTCGAGCTGGCTCGTCTGAGAAGGAACCAGTGGTTGGACACAGTGCAACTGGAGCGGATTCAGTTCGGAAAGCTCAAGAAGCTACTGAGGCACGCCTACGAAAATGTGCCCTATTACCACCGTCTTTTTGACTCCGTCGGGGTCAAGCCGGACGATGTCGAGTCGCTGGATGATTTTCAACGCATCCCTATCACGACCAAAGATCAACTCCAGAGCCTGCCTATTGATCAGATTGTTGCCCAAGGCGCTCACCTAGAACGATGTCTGGAACGGCGGACGAGTGGCTCTACCGGTATGCCCTTGACTATCTACGTCACCCCAGAGGAGAAGCTTTTCCAGACTTTGATCAGCCTGCGAATACTCCGTGAAAATGACTTGCGATTTAGTGACAGACTCGCTTATATCGGCGATCCACGTCATTTTGTTTCACAGAACCGCTGGTTCCAGCGTCTTGGGATACTGCGCAGGATCAATATCTCGGTCTTTGAAGATCCAGAGGAACAGGTGCGCGTTCTCCAGAAGTCAAAGCCCAATGTGCTCTATGGTTATGCGTCCAGTTTGACCTTGTTGGCGGAAGCACTGAAGGCAGCGCAGGTTGCCTTTCCCCTCCCTAAACTAGTTTTCTCGACGGCCGAACCGCTGACGTCTCGGGGGCGGTATCTCATCGAATCTGTTTTTGGGCAGGTCCGCGACGTGTACGGTACAGTCGAGTTCGGCGACATCGCGTGGGAATGTGCGCGACACGAGGGGTATCATATCAACATGGATTATTTGGTGGTTGAGGTGCTCAGGGAAGGACGACGGGCTGAACCGGGGCAGGCTGGAGAGCTTGTATGCACCAGCTTGCATTCGTACGTGATGCCCCTGATTAGGTATCGGGTGGGTGACATGTGCACGATGTCCGCTGCAAGATGCAGTTGCGGTCGGGGTCTGCCGTTGATGGAACTGGTTGAGGGCCGCCTCGTTGATCTGATCAGGTTGCCCAGTGGCCGCAGCATTCTCCCTTCAGTTCTGATTGTGACGATCGGGGAGATCCCCGGCATCAGACAGTTCCAGATTGTTCAGGAAACACTGACAAGTATTGTGATTCGAATCATCCCTGACGCAGGATTCAGTCGTACAACACTGGCCCAGGTTGAGGCACGCTGTAACAGTATCGTCGCCCAAGAGGTTCAGATTACCGTCGAAGTAGTCGATTCACTTCCCCTCGAGCCTTCCGGCAAGTTCAGTGTGGTCAAGTCCAAGGTGCAACAGGACACGCAGTGAGCTTTCTGAATCCCCAGAACAGAACAGGTGGCGCGATGGCCCAAGATCAAGAGGTTTCGGGAACGATTATGGATAAGGGGACCCTGTACCTGATTGTTGGCCAGGCATCCATAATCCTCAGTGGTTATACTATCAACATTGGCCTGGGCCATCTGCTAGGCCCGGTCGAGTTCGGCCGTTTCGCCACAATCGCCGCATTGATGGCTATCCTGGAGACTGTTTTTCTCATCGGCATCCCCATGGCGTTTGGCAAGCACGTTGCCGAGACAGGGGGAGGAGATCAGATCTTGCTCTGTCGGCTCGGTTGGATGCAGTTGGGATGCAGTGGACTACTGCTCCTTGTCATGTTTGCAATGGCTGAACCACTCGCTGGCTTGTTCAATGATCCCGGGTTGGCTGAATACATACGCATTGTTGGATGGGGGATACCTGCAAGTGCCGCGTTCCAGTTGTATACCAGGAATCTGAATGGGTTAGCGGCGTTTGGCAGGCAGGCAGCCGCGATTGTGCTCTTCTCTGCTCTGCGGCTGGTTTTTACCTTTGGTTTTGTTGTACTGGGTACGGGCACGGCGGGTGCGCTTTGGGCACTTGTGCTTGCCACAGCTTTGTCAGCATTGATTGCTGGGATGCTACGCGGAACCAGGGAGCATGGACAGCCAGGAGTGACTTCGTGGGGAGAGGTGGTTGGTCTAGCATTCAGGTTTGCGATCTTGACTGGCACGGTATGGTTCCTGGCCACGGCCGATCAACTGCTCGTAAAAGCGTTGGCGAGAGAAGAGGCTCAAGCCGGTTTTTATGCTGCCGCCGCACTGTTTGGTAAAAGTTCACTCTTTGTCGCCACTGCGCTTGCTTCCACCGTCTTCCCGCTGGCTGCCAGAGCTGCGGCGTCGGATGCTAGTGGAGAGGTTGCACAGAGTATCACGCAGAGTGTTCGCAGCCTGGCGTTGTTGCTGTTACCGTTCGTTGCTCTGACCGCCGTTCTAGGGCGTTCTCTTGTGATAACGATGTTGGGAGAGGCGTACGGCCCTGCTGCGCAAGTGCTTTGGGTTCTTGTCTTGGGTTCAACGTTATTGGGTTTATTCAGGGTGCTGGCAATGGCAGTCTCAGCCGTCGGTGGATTGCGTTCTGCTATGCTCACCAGTCTATTGCTGGTTCTGCTCGATGGGGGGCTCTGTTTTGCGCTGATTCCGGTGTGCGGTATGGTGGGTGCTGCCGCTGCCATAGTGATCACCGCCCTGGTGGGTTGTCTGATAATGGTACGTTATATCACCGAGCGGTTTGGCGCTGTAATTGTCCTAAAGTCGTGGGGCAGAATTGCCTTGTCGTCCGCCACTGTGGGAGCGCTGGCCTGTCTCGTCCGCAATGCAGCTGGAATGTGGCTACTCCTTGCCTGTGTGGTATTATATCTTGTTCACTTCGGGATATTGGCGGCCCTGGGTGAAGTCAGGCTGACCGAAGTCGTGGGCTTGTTCTCCTCTCTGCCTATTGGCGGCTCTGGGGGTAAACTAGGTGGCAGGACTCGGCGGTTGTGGGGGAGGTGAGTGCGGTTTTGGTGGCGCGGCTTCTTGAATTTGGCAATCTTTCTGTCCTGCGTACAATAAGACTCACCACTTAAGTCAAATGACATCCATGTCTGTTACATACAGATGAAGGGAGTATCTTCAATGTTAGTTGTATTTGTCAATGTCCGTGTTAAGCCTGAGTCAATCGAAGCTTTCAAACGAGCCTCGCTAGAAAATGCACGCCACAGCGTACAAGAACCCGGCATGGCCCGCTTCGACGTCATCCAACAATGCGATGACCCTCAGTGTTTTGTTCTCGTGGAAGTCTATAGAGACGCCGCTGCTCCTGCCGCGCACAAAGAAACCATGCACTACCAGAAATGGCGTGACACCGTCGCCGAGATGATGGCTGAACCGCGCAGCAGCATCAAGTATGCGAATGTGTTCCCTGGCGATGAGGGGTGGTAGCGATGCGCTTTGAATTTGCGACTGCATCCCGGATCGTATTCGGCGTCGGCGTGCTGAAGGAGGCCGGCGCTTTGGCGGCAGAATTGGGTCACCGCGCGCTTGTCGTCGTTGGGCGTAGCGGAGAGCGGGCAGCACCGTTGTTGGATGGCTTGAAGGCCGCTGGTGTGGAGGAGGTGACGTTCACCGTCGCCGGCGAGCCGACAACCGACCTGGTGCGCGAGGGAACTGCGCAGGCGCGCGCGGCGGGCTGCGACCTGGTGATCGGTATCGGCGGCGGTAGCGTGATCGACGCGGGCAAGGCCATCGCCGCGCTGCTCGCCAACGGCGGCGATCCCCTCGATTATCTGGAGGTCATCGGGCGCGGACAGCCGATCACACAGCCGTCTGTGCCCTACATCGCTATCCCGACGACGGCGGGAACCGGAGCGGAAGTGACTGCTAATGCGGTATTGGCGTCGCCGGAGCACCGGCAGAAGGTGAGCCTGCGCAGCCCGCTGATGCTCCCGCGCGTGGCGCTGGTCGATCCGGCGCTGACCTACTCGATGTCGCCGGAACTCACTGCCAGCACTGGCCTGGATGCCTTCGCCCAGGTGCTGGAGCCTTACGTCTCTCTGATGGCGAATCCGCTTACCGATACATTGTGCCGTGAGGGGCTGATGCGTGTGGCCCATTCACTGCACCAGGCCTACCAAAACGGGAAAGATGCTGAGGCGCGTGAGGATATGGCGCTCGTCAGCCTTTTCGGGGGATTGGCGCTGGCGAATGCCAAACTCGGCGCCGTCCACGGGCTGGCGGGGGTACTGGGCGGTATGTTCGACGCGCCGCATGGCGCACTGTGTGGGCGGCTGCTGCCGTTCGTGATGGACGCCAACGTGCGGGCGCTGCAAGCGCGCGACGCGGACAGCCTCGCCTTGGAACGCTACGACGACGTTGCCGTGATCCTCACCGGGGAGTGGGACGTCGAGGCGGCGGATGGCGTGGCTTGGGTGCAGGAGTTGTGCAAGGCGCTGCATGTACCGGGTTTGGCGACGTATGGTGTCACCGCCGGGGTTTTTGCGGACGTGATCGAGAAGGCGATGGCGTCCAGCAGCATGAAGGGCAACCCTATTAAACTTACCACGGCCGAAGTGCGTGGTATTCTCATGCGCGCATTGTAAGTTGCTAAAGCAAGTAGACGGCAGACAGAGCGTGAAGACTTGCGCGACAGTAGACAGGCCCCTCTACCGTCTACCAGACATTTATGCTATAAGTTGTCCGTCACGTAATTGCAAAACTGTATCTACGTACTCATCAACCAGGCTGTCGTGCGACGCCATAAGCACGGTCACTTTCTCCTCTTCCACGATGCGCCCGAAAAGTCCCAGAATTTCGCGTGCCGTCTCGCTGTCCAATTCGCCGGTTGGCTCGTCGGCCAGGATGAGCTTGGGCATGTTTGCCAGCGCGCGGGCGATGGCAACGCGCTGCTGCTGCCCACCGGATAGTTCGTAGGGGCGATGGTCACTCCACTTGGTGAGGCCGACGAGGTCGAGACAGTAGGTAGTGCGCTCGTGGCGTTTGCGCCCGCCGATACCCTTGATGCGCAGCATCAGTTCGACGTTCTCGTATGCTGACAGAGTCGGCAGCAGACCAAACGATTGGAAGACGAAGCCCAATTCTTCACGCCGCCAACGCGTGAGTTGCTGGTCGTTCATTTTGGTCAGGTCTTTGCCGAGTACCTCCACCGATCCTGATGTTGGACTATCCAATCCACTCAAGCAGTTGAGCAGCGTCGTCTTGCCGCTGCCGGACCGCCCCTTCAACGCGATGTAGCGCCCGTACTCGATTTGTAGTGATAGCCCGCGCAGGGCCGGCACCTCGATCGCGCCAACCTTGTACACTCGCCACAGGTTGTCCGTGTGGATGGCATAGGTATAGTTTGGATTTTGGCCTCCCGGTTTTGGATTTTCGCTTGCCTCTGATTTTGTTTGCCGGGTAGCGTGATTGAACTGTTTATCCTGCGCCATTAGTCTTTCACCTCATGCTTTTTGTGTTCGCCGCGCACCCAACGATTCAGCAGGCCGCGCAGACCGCGGGCTTTCTTCGCCTCGACCAGTTCCGAGGCCAGAGCCTCGGCATCTTGCACGTGGTCGATGTTGGTCGTGGGCAGGATGAGAATGCCCTCTTCGGTCATCTCGATGCGCGCACGACCTTTGATGCCGAAGTGTTCCAGAAATTCTTTGGGAATTTGCAGCCGCCCGGCAGAGTCCAGTACGGTCAGCTCTTCGAAGATTTCCTCAGTGCCGTCGTGTGCCGGTTCGAAGGCCGACCTGCTCCCCCTGGCGCGGACGGTCTCCGTCGCCAGCTTGCCATCGCGGATGGCAACGACGCGATTCACATGCCGCGCGATCCCTGGGTCATGGCTGACAATCAGTGTGGTCAGTCCAAGCTCGCGATTGAGCTTTTGGAACATCTGGTAGATGGTCAGTGCAGTCGTGGAATCCAACTCGCCGGTCGGTTCGTCGGCCAGGAGCAAATGCGGCTGGTTTGCCAGCGCCACAGCGATGGCGATGCGTTGCTGCTCGCCGCCGGATAGCTCCGAAAGCCGGTGCTTTTTGCGGTCCGCCAGCTCCACCATCTCCAGCAGTTCCTCGGCGCGTTTTTGCGCAACGCGTCCGGCCTGCCCCGCCAGCGTCATCGGCAACTTGATGTTTTCCAGCGCGTTAAGGTAGGGAATCAAGTTGCGTGCGCCCTGCTGCCAGACAAAGCCTACGCGTGTGCGGCGGTAGTCGTTGAGTTCGGCGTTCGACAGCTTGAGCAAATCCAACCCATCCACCCACGCGCGCCCGGCGGAAGGCCGGTCCAGCCCGCCAAGGACGTTCATCAGTGTAGACTTGCCACTGCCGCTCGCGCCGACGATGCCGAGCAGTTCGCCAGGGCCGACGACCAGGTCGAGCCCTTGCAGCGCGACCACTTCCAGCTCCGCGATCTTATAGATTTTTACCAGATTATCACAAATAACGAATGCTTCTTGTGCCATTATGCCGTTTCTCCTAACTTGATGGCCTGGAAGATCTTCATGCGCCGCAACATGACCACTAAGATGATGAGCGCTACTACAAAGAGCAGTCCGAACAGGATGTAGACGCGGAAGATGGCCGACCAGGCGATGTCTACGCTATATGGGGGAATGCGCGAGGCTTCTTCGGCGCCGATTTGCAGGAAGGGGATGAAGAACTTGCTGATCAAAGCCCCCAGACCTGTGCCGAGCGCGCCGCCCGTCAGAATCAAAAACGCCAGCTCCCAGCCCAGGAACGCCGTCATCTGTGTGCCGGACAGCCCCACAGCGCGCAGCACACCAAATTCGATGAAACGGCGGCGAAATGAGAAGAGCGCGTAGAGCAGGAACCCAATCACGGTGAGCGCCGCCGCGGCAGCGAACCCAACCGAAAGCAGGCCGAACAGCCCTTGCCGATCGGGTAGTTGCTGCTCGGCAAGGATTTTGACGGTGGGCGCTTGCCAGTCCAATTGTTGGCCGCTCAAGACTCCGTTGCCGAGCGCCGCGTAATCGGCATCCGGTGCAGTTTTCAGCCACACGCTGTAGGGAAATTGCCCGCCGGCGCTTTCGAACAGATAATCCAGATTGCCCACAAAGAGCGGCCCTTCAGAGGGATACCACGTCGGGAATAGCTCGAAATGCCCCACGACTGTCACCAGCAACTCGTTTTCTTGCCCGTAGGTGGAGACAGTGACACGGATGGTATCGCCCATGTGCAGAGCCTGTTCCTCCACAAAACTGCGGGGGACGAGCACGCCGTTGCGTGTGGCTGCCAGCGCGTTTGTCAACTCCCCCAGGCTATCAACGGCGAAATCTGGGCGCCAGAAGGCGATTGGTGTGAATGTCGCGCGGTCGATGCCCATGAAAACGCCGGTTTGATTGCCGGTGGTCATCCGCGCGTTGGCCGGGAAACGTCCGACACGGGTCACCTGTTCGATACCCGGGGCACTCTGGTAGTCGGAGAGCGGCATAAAGAACCAGCGCGGTCCTTCACTCTCGGTGGCAGTGTCGCTGGTAGATGTTTCTTCGAATGCGAGTGCAGTGCCGATGTCCCGATTACCTTCACCTAAATCCATAAATTGCATGTCCGCGCCGATCCGATAACGCATTTGATCGTTGAGGCTCGCATCCAGCGTGTAGGCCAGCGACGCGGTGAACGCGGACAGGCTGAGCGTCAACACCAGCAGGATGAGCGGCGTGGTGTAGAATCCCGGCGTGCGTGCCAGGTGACGAGCCGCCATCAATAGTCCTACAGCTCGGGTGCGCCCTGCGATCCAGGCGATGATCGACATAATTACCGGCATTAGCCGCAGGAAGAACAAGGTCAGCGCGAAAATACCCAATGCCGGCACGAGAAAGAGCAGCGGGTTTTCATAGGGCGTGTTCGCCAATACATCTTCCATCAAGACCAGACTGTCCTGCTGGCGCAGTAGATACACGCCGTATATCGCCGGAATCAGCAGCAGGATGTCGAGTCCCAGGCGCTGCCACCAGGGCTTGCGCAACATGCGTGCTACTTCACGTTTGTAAGAGACGATGGTGTGTTGCGCCGCGCCGAGCGTGGGCAGCACCTGTGCGACGACGACCAGCGCCACGCCGATAAAACCGAAGCGCCATATCGCAGTGGTCATATTGACCTGTAGGCCCTCCACTGGCGTGCTGAAGTCGAGGAAGCTGCGCGCTCGCCCGATAAGGCTGGCGATCAGCATCCCCACCGGCGCGCTGAGCACTAGAGCTATCAGCCCCAGAAGCAGCCCTTCCATTGCCGCGATGCTGGTCATTTGTAGTGCCCGCGCGCCCCGACTGCGCAGCACGGCGACCTCATTGCGCCGCTGCTCGACCGTCATCCCCGAGGTGAGGCCGATGAAGGAGAACAGCAGTCCTAGAATGGGGATGCTGAACGCGAACAGCAGAATGGTCAGCAGGTTGGATGCGCGTTGGTAATCAATGAGGGTCTCCATCGGCGATTTGGCGAGCCTGATGTTGTACAGCAGGCTGGAGGTTTGTTGTTGTACTACCAGTCCGTTGCGGATCAGCGTCAGGGCCATATCGTGGTGGATGTCGACCGCGTCCATCACCAGATACCACACCCCTGTGTAGACTTCGCCCTTCAATTGGCTGCTGAGTCGCCCGCTGAATGTGCCTTCCGGTACAATGAGGCGTTCCTCGAAGTTCGACGGTCTGAAGAACCAGAACGCCTCTTGTGGGTCCGTCGCTTCCCAAACGCCGGCAATGCGGATGGGAATTTGAACGTCGCGGATTGTCCCCTCTTCTTCGCGCATTTGGATATAGGCAGTGTAAGTCTCGTTGGACTGGAAACCCAGCTTACTCGCCAGTCCCTGAGAGATCAGCACCTCGACTGGTTCTTCCGCTGCAGTTGAAGCGACGTTCGGGAAACGGCCTTCGACCAGTGTGATGTGGTTTTCGATGCCGCTGATGGTGGCAAATCCTGCCCAAATCAGTGGTGTGCGTGTTTCTTCGAATTGGGATTCGGTACTGGCAAAAATACTGAAGGGATTAGTATGGAAGTAGCTGACTGCAAATTGCGGGTTCAATCCCAGATCCGCCCCGGCTCGCTGCGTGATGTAGGTGTGGACGGGCTGCACCTCTTCCCATTCGACAGCGCCGTAGATGCTGCCATCGTAGCGAAAAAGATAGGCCAACGGTGGGAGTGTGTCGCCTGTCGCCAGATGGCTTCGCCCTTCGGCGTTAGCGATGTTTTTCAGAAAGATGCGGTGGTAGACGGCGTCGGCATACAGCGGGACGCTCATCATCAACGCCAAGGCAATGATCAGCCCTAGCGTGGTGGCCAGAATCAATCCTGGATGCGAGATGATGCGTTTGGCGATGACGTGGATAGTAGACCATCCGGCGACGAGAGTTGCCCGCAAGCGTTGCTGCTTTTGCATACGTCGAGCTTACCTAAGGCGCAATGACGGTCTGTCCTTCGCTCAACCCCTCGAGGATTTCGAGCCGGTCGCTGGAACGAATGCCGATGGTGACGTCAAGACGTCGCTGCCCACCCTCCTCCTGAATCACGACGAAGTTACGTCCCTCAAAGGTGCGGACGGCTTGCGGTGGCAGCCACAGCGCGTCGACGGAACGTTCCAACTCGATGGTGATGCGCATGCGATCTCCGACCCTCATTCCTAACTCGTCGATGGATTTTTCTAAGGCGATGCGCGTGGAGGCATCCTCATCTTGCACACCCTCGATCTTTCCACCCCCACCGTAGGGATAGGGCAAGCGGCGGATGAAGCCAGGAATCTGTTCCCCAGGCTTGTTGATGACCTCAGCCACCAAAACGGTCCCCTCGGTTAGTTCGCTCATTTCGCTCGTCGACAATTCGGCCATAATCTCCAACTCGCTAGGATCGGCAATAGTCATCACCGTTTTGTACCCCTGGATCTGCGAACCGGCGATAATGCTAGTGGAGAGAATAATACCGTCGAAGGGCGCGACAATACGCGCGTCATCCAGTTGTGCCTGCAGGCGCTGCAGGCTCAGAAGCGTGCGTGTGACGTCCACGCCCGTCTCGATTTCTGCCTGGCGCATCTGCGCCAGATCGAGGTCTTGCTGGGCCAACTCGATGTCGTAACTCAGGCGCTCATTGGCGCGCAGTGCGTCGTTGTATTGCGCCTGGGCGAGGTCCAGATTCCATTGCGCGTTGCGTACCGCGTCGGCATAGCGTTGGCGCACTTCTTCCTTTTCCCAGTGACGGTCGAGTGATTCCTGGTATTCGATCTGAGCATCCGACAACGTTTCTTGCGCGCGTTCCAGGTTGATGCGCGCATTGAGGATCTGTGTACTGGACACACTGGCCTGGAGTTTAGCCAGCGCCAGTTCCCGGGCGCGCACGTTGGCCATAGCTTCGGCGACTTGGCGCTCGTTGTTAATCTGCACCGCGACCAATTCGGCCTCCACCTGAGTGATCTGGTTTTTCAGGTCGGTGACTTCCAACTCGGCCAGCAGATCGCCCTCCTTGACGGAGTCGTTGCGGCGGGCATAAACGTTTTCGACGTAGCCATTGGCACGGAAGAAGAGTTCGTCTTCGCGCACGGGGGCCGCACGACCGCTGATTTGCATCAGCCGGACGACATCGCCGCGCTGCACCTGATAAGTGGGATTGGTCGGCACGATTGATGTGGGGATGGGGGTGGGCGTCGGTCCGCTCTGGGAGGATGAGGACGCGGGGGACGATGCAGACCCAGACGAACAGCCAAGGGGCAGGCTGATAAGGCCGATTAAAACTATGAGTAAAAATAGCGATGATAAACTGCGTCGATTCATGTACCTGTTACTCCTTAGACATTTTTATCGCTGCGGGCGGATTTGTAGCTCGCCAATAGGCGCGGGATTGTGATTGTCCCGCGCCAGCGAATCTATTGGGATTGCCTTGTGCGGCAGCTTCTAATCTCGCAAGGATACCACTTTTAGACGAAATCACAAGCTAATTGACCGCGTTCATCGCCAGGCTTCTGCGTCGATCACGGACCAGCTCCCACTGCGGCTCAATTTGGCGCTGGACCTCGTTGAGATACTTGTACAGGCCGTCCTGCGCCATCAGTTGCTCGTGCGTGCCCATCTCCTTGATGCCGGCGTCTTCCAACACGACGATCATATCGGCGCTGCGGATGGTGGACAGGCGGTGCGCGATGATGATGGTGGTGCGTCCGACCATCAGGCGTTCTAACGCTTGCTGGATCAGCATTTCCGTCTCGGTATCTACCGAGGACGTGGCTTCGTCCAGGATGAGGATGGGGGCGTCTTTGAGCACCGCGCGGGCGATGGCGAGCCGCTGCTTCTGCCCGCCGGACAGTTTGACGCCGCGCTCGCCGATGAGCGTGTCGTAGCCGTCGGGCAGGCGGATGAGGAACTCGTGGGCGTTGGCGACTTGGGCGGCGGCGATAATTTCTTCTTCGGTGGCATCGGGGCGACCGAAGAGAATGTTTTCGCGGGCGGTGCCGTGGAAGAGGAACACGTCCTGCAGCACAATGCTGATCTGTTGGCGCAAGCTCTTGAGCGATAGGTCGCGGATGTCGTGACCGTCGAGCGTGATCGCGCCCTCCACCACCTCGTAGAAACGCGGAATGAGGCTGGCGAGCGTGGTCTTGCCGACGCCGGTGGGGCCGACCAGAGCCACGACCGTGTTCGCTGGAATGTCGAGATTGATGTTGGAGATCACGGCGTCGCCTTTGACGTAGTGGAAGCTGACGTTGTGGAAGCCGAGCGCGCCTTGCGCTTTACCGGGCAGGATAATGGCGTCGTCTTTGTCGTAGATTTCGGGCGTCTCTTGCAGCAATTCGGCGACGCGTTCCGCGCCCGCCATAGCGTGCTGGACGTTTTCCCACGCACCGCTCAACATGCGGATGGGCTGGTAGAACATCTCCAGGTACAGGAAGAAGGCCACCAGGTCTTCGAGGGGCAGCACTTGATTGAGCGCCAGACGACCACCGAAGTAGATGAGGACGATGGTGCCCAACGACGAGGAGAATTCCACGAAGGGGTGGAAGGTCGCCATCAGCCGCAGCGCGCGCAGCAACGAGTCGCGGTAGTGGCTGATGTGTTTGCCGATACGCCCGGCTTCGACGTCCTCACGCGCGAAGGCCTTGATCTCGCGGATGCCGGAGAGGTTGTCGTTGAGCGTGGCGTTGAGTTCACCCAGCTCCTTCTGACGCTGGCGGAACGCGGGACGCACGTACTTGGTGAATCCACGCGCCGCGAGCACGATGAACGGTACAGGGATGAGGCTTAACAGCATCAACTGCGCGTTCATACTTACCAGTACCACGACCACCCCGATAAGCATCAGCACGTTGACCAGCGTATCGGGGATGGCGTGCGCGATGAGCGTTTCGAACATGTCCGAGTCGTTGACCATACGCGACATAAGATCGCCCGTTTGCTTATCCTCGTAGAAGCGCAGGGACAGTCGCTGCAGGTGCGCGTAGATTTCGCGGCGCGCATCGGCGACCACGCCCCATCCGGCGACGTGCGACATATAGCTGCGCAGGAATTGCAGGCCCGCCCGCACAGCGTAGACGATCAACGCCAGAATCGCCAGCCGGCTCACCGTTTGCAGCCCCTCCGCCAGATTGTCCGGCGTGTTGACGGCGGCGACCATCTCCCGCACGATCCACGGGGCCAGCAGTTGCACCCCCACCAACGCCAACATACTGAAAATCGTCAGCGCCAGTGGTTTGACGTAATTTCTTGTATACCCAAAGACAAACTTTAATGTTTTCATATTACCTCACAGTAAGAATCAGGATGCAAGATGCAGGATGCAGGATGTTGGCAATGCATTCCGAAATCGAAAATCCAAAATCTAAAACTGCATAAATTGTCGCTCGTATAGGTCACGGTAGAGGCCGCCCAGGGTGAGGAGTTCCTCGTGCGTGCCGCGTTCGATGATGCGCCCGTCTTCCAGCACGCAGATCAGGTCGGCGTTGCGGATGGTGCTGAGGCGGTGGGCGATGACGATGGCGGTGCGGCCTGCCAGCAATCGGTCGAGCGCGTCCTGGATCAGCCCCTCGGTGACTGTGTCTACACTGGAGGTGGCTTCGTCCATGATGAGGATGCGCGGGTCGGCGAGCACCGCGCGCGCGATGCAGATCAACTGCCGCTGTCCCAGGGAGAGGTTCACGCCGCCCTCCTGGATCACGGTGGCGTAGCCGTCGGGCGTGCCGGTGATGAAGTCGTGGGCGTTGGAGAGCCGCGCGGCTTCCTCCACCTCGGCGTCGGAGGCGTCGGGGATGCCGAAGCGGATGTTGTCGGCAATCGTGCCGGAGAAGAGGAACGGGTCTTGCGGCACGATCCCCGTCTGCTGTCGCAGCGACCGCTGCGCCACGTCGCGCACATCGATGCCATCGATCAACACTGCACCGTCGCTGATCTCGTAGAAGCGCGCGATCAGGTTGGAGATGGATGTCTTGCCCGCGCCCGTCGGCCCGACGAGCGCCACCGTCTGCCCGGGTTCGATGGTCAGATTGAGGTTGTGCAGCACTGCACCGTCCACGCGGTAGGCGAAGGTCACGTCGCGCAATTCCACCTTCCCCTGAATTTCCGGCATCTCAATGGCGTCCGGCTTATCGGCCACAGCCGGTTCGGTATCGAGTAATTCCAGCACGCGCTCGCCGCCCGCCATCGCCGACTGCATCGTCGTGTACATTTGGCTCAGTTCGCGGATAGGTTGGAAGAAGCGTGTGACGTAGGTGAGGAAGGCCACGATAATGCCCAGGGTAAGCTCCTCTTGCGCGACGATCCGCCCGCCGAACCAGAGCACGATGGCTGTCGCCAGGGTGCTCAGGAATTCGACCACCGGCATGAAGGTGAACGAGAGTGACATCGCGCGCACGTTGGCGTCGCGGTTGTCGCGGTTGGATTTGTCGAAGCGTTCTTGTAGGGTGCCTTCCTGGGCAAATGCCTGGATCACGCGCATCCCGGCAATGTCTTCTGCCAGGTCGCCGATCACGCCCGCGTTGGTTGCCCGCGTCTCGCGGAAGGCGGCCTTGGCGTGGCGTGCATAGATCGACGTGGCGATCACCATCAGCGGCAGTACGCTGAAGGTGAGCAGCGCGAGTCGTGGACTCATCGACACCATCACCGTGACGATGCCCACCAGCAGCAGCGCGTCACCCGCTAGCGTGATGAGACCCTGCGAAAGCAGTTCGTTGATCACGCCCACGTCGCTGAAGACGCGCGAGATGGTCACACCGATGATGTGGTTATCGTGGTAGCCCAGGTGTAGGTCTTGCAGGTGGTTGAACAACCCGTTGCGCATCGTCGCCAACACTTGCTGCCCGGTGCGCGAAAGCGTGTATTGCTGTACCGCCGATGTGATAAACAGCCCGGCGAACGCGATGGCCGTCAACACTGCAATGCGATCCAGTCCGGCGATGTCGCCCTGGGTGATGTGCTGGTCGATGGCGATTTTGACGAGGTAGGGCGTCGCCAGACTTAGTCCGGTCGAAATCACCATCATCACGAAAGCGAGCACCATCTTGCGCCAGTGCGGCTTGACGAACGCCAGCAATCTAAACACGATGCGGCGATCAAAGGCTCGCCCCTCGTCCTCGTACCGTCCTAAACTTTGCAACATTCCGCGCGGCCCACCCATGCCGGCGCTTCCTCCAATTGAAATGCTCATCGGGCCACCTCCATGCGGGTTGTGGGTTGCGGGTTATGGGGTGCGCGGTTCTCGGTTAGCTGATTCGCCGATTCGCTGATTCGCCGATTCGCTGATTCTTGCTTCTTGCCCTCTGCCTCTTGCATCCTCTTGATCTCCGCCACCTCTTGCGGGCGCAACTGGCGCTGGTAGATTTCGCCATAGAGGCCGGAGGTGCGGAGCAGTTCTTCGTGCGTGCCCTGGGCGACGACGCGGCCTTTTTCCAAGACCAGGATTTGATCCGCCAACCGCACTGTGCTCAGCCGCTGGGCGATGACGAACGACGTGCGCCCTTGCATCAGCCGCTCCAACGCGATTTGGATGAGGCGCTCGGTCTCGGTATCCACGCTCGACAGCGCGTCGTCGAGGATGAGGATGCGCGGGTCCTTGAGCAGTGCGCGCGCGATGGCGATGCGCTGTTTTTGCCCGCCGGAAAGGGTCGCGCCGCGCTCTCCCACGCGCGTGTCGTAGCCGTCGGGCATTTCCAGGATGAAGTCGTGCGCTTGCGCGGCCTGCGCCGCCGCGATAATCTCATCCTCGGTGGCTTCCGGCCGGCCAAAGGCGATGTTGGCGCGGACGGTGTCGGCGAAAAGCGTCGTCTCCTGCAGGACGATGCCGATCTGCGCGCGCAGCGAGTTGAGCGTGACGTCGCGAATGTCGTAATCGTCGATCGTCACGCGGCCCTGCAGTACGTCGTAGAAGCGTGGGATCAGGTTGATAATGGTGGACTTGCCGGAGCCGGTCGCGCCGAGCAGGGCGATGATTTGTCCGGGCGCGGCGTCCAACGTGACGTTGTCCAGAACTTTCCGACGGCCAAAATAGGCGAAGGAAACGTTTTCCAGGCGGACGTGGCCCTTGACCGGCGGCAGTGGAATGGCGTCCGGCGCTTCTTTCACCTCCGACTCGGCGTCGAGGATGTCGAAGATGCGCTCGCCGCAGGCAATCGCCTGGACGATGGCGGGGATGACCCGCCCCATCATCCGCACCGGCCCGGCCAACAGCCCCATGTACGACGTGAATGCGACCAATCCACCGAGCGTCAACTCGCCCTGCGCCACCAGTCGCCCACCGTACCAGATAATGAAGATCGAGCCGATGTTGGTGATAAAGCCCATCAGCGGCCCGTTGATGGATTGCAGTCGCGCCGTCTCCGCGGCGAGTTTGAACCAGACCTGGTTGTCGGCTTCGAAGCGTGTTTTCTCCGCCGGTTCCTGCGCGAAGCCCTTGACGATGCGCATCCCGCGCAGGTTTTGTTCCAGGCGGGTGGTCAAAATCGCCATCTGCTGCTGCAAAGCCAGCCACATTGGGCGGATTCTGCGGGCGAAAGCGAAGGTCTGGATGAAGAGCAGGGGCGTGGTCAACATCGCCAGTAACGCCAGCCGGGTATTCATCGTCAGCATGACCGCCATCGTCATTAGGAAGGTGAAGATGCCGTTGATCAGATGCAGGGTAGCACGTCCGGTGAGAAAGCGGATGCGCTCCACATCCTGGATAGCGCGGGAGAGCAGTTGCCCGGTTTCGGCCTGGTCATGATAGGCAAAGGAGAGGTTGGAGAGCTTGCGGTGGATGTCGTTGCGCATATCGTAGGCGACGTTCTGCGAGGCTTTTTCCGTCCACTGGCCCTGGAAGAAGCTGAATAAGCCGCTCAACGCTGTGAGGCCGAGCACGCCCAACACGGCCCATCCCAGAAAAGCCACGTCGCCTTGCTTGATGCCCCGGTCGACGATCAGTCGGAGCAACTGCGGGTTAGCGATGTTCAGCGCGTTGATGAACACCATCGCCACGTAAGCGCCGATCATCAACAGTGCATTGGGGCGCAGGTAGCTGAAGCAGCGCAGGAGGATCTTCAGGTCGGTCGCTTTGTCGCGTTTGCCGTTGTGGGTTGTGGGTTGTGGGTTTTGGGTTGCGGGTGACGCCACTCGATGATTCGCTGATTCGCTCATTGAGTTTCTATCTCCATAAGACGCAATAGTTCCGAAAAGGCTTCATCCAGCACGGCGAGCCTTTCCGGGGGCAGGGTCTCGAGGCGCTCGCGGAGCAGGGGGATGCCGCCGAGCGGGGTCTCATCGGCCAGGCGGTGGCCTTCCGGCGTGAGGTCGACGTAGACCACGCGCTGATCTTTCTTGCAGCGTTTGCGTTCGACGTAGCCGGCGTTTTCCAGGCGCGAGAGTAGCTCCGAGGTCGCGCTGGCACTGATGTAGATATACTCCTGCACCTGCCCGATGGTACAGGGTCCGGCCTCGTGCAGGTAACGCAGCGTGGCGAACTCGCGCCCGCGCACGCCCTGATCGTGCATCTGCTGGCTATACTGGCGTAGATAGCGGTACAGTCTCAAAAATTTCTGTATGGCGACGAGAGCCGGAGCGCGTTCTGGATCATTCATCGATAACCTCCTGAGACGACCAGGGAATCCGTTTCAGTGATTCAATCCCTTGACATAATTCGGCGTTGAAAATTTCGGTATAGAATATTTCGTTTACGAAATAGTATACCGTATTTTAACTAAGATGTCAATGGGTATCAACCAGGATGACATGGCCTTATCATTCTTGATCCGAGGGGAACGCCAGTTCCCAGTTTTACGTTGAGCTTGGTCACAAAACGCGAATCTGACGATCCGCTCGAGGTGAAATGAGAGGTGAGAAGAATGGTAAAGCCATGGCTGGCATAACAATTTGCCCGTTATTTCATCTGATGAAATAACGGACAAGTGAGAGTGGGCCGGTATGGGGTGGGGCGTTCTACGGCTGGCTTAGCACCTCGTGCAGCGTTACACAGGCCGGGCAACTGGCGTCGGGACGGACGATGGCGTAGCCGTCTTGTGGGTCGTAGCCATGGCGTTTGAAGTCTACGTTCCAGATCATAATCCCGCGCACCATGTCGCTATCCAGTGAAAGCTGCACGGCCTCGGCTAACCACGCGGCTTGTTGCGCGTCGGTGATGTCCTTCGCCCAGGCAAAGGGTGAGGCAAACGCCGGTACGCCTTCTTGCGAAGCGTAGCCTAACGCCGTGTAGAAGAGTTGGCGCGTTTCGTGGAAGGCTCCGTAATACGCTTTTGTTTGCGGCAGGAAATACCAGGAGTGATGATCATCTCCTGTAGCGCTCGGATGTCCGGTGCGCGCCGAGGGCGATGTCGCGCCGGCAGCGTACTGCGCGCCGATGTAATCCATACACTGTCCTGCGCCGGCCGCGTTGAGGCTCTCCAGCCACGGTAGGTCGTCGCAGCCGGCGGCGCTGCATCCTTTGAACCAGCCGGTGGGGGCCGGAGCTGCGCTAATCACATACGTCTGTGGATTAGCCGTCTTTATCGCCTCATAAGCTGCACACAGCAAGCGGGTGTACGCTGCCGGGTCGATGTTGCCGGCCCACTGACGGTCTATGTTCGGCTCGCGCCACACTTCGATGGCATCCGCGCCCGCTGCGGCAATGGCTGCAACCCAGGCCGCGTAATCGTCGATAAATGTTTTCGATATTGCCATCTCCGGGTTGCTGTAAGCGCGCACCAGCACTTTGAACCCCAGGGCATGGTCGGTACGGATTTGGTCGGCACCGTTGTGGGGATAAGGCACAGGCAGTTCCAGCCACGTCATTCCGGCGTAACGCATCGCGCTCCAGTGTTCGGCAGTGCGGAGATAGCCACCTAAGGCAAACGTGTCGTACTTCTCAAGGCCGACCGGTGTGACAAAAGGCAAAGGGGTAGGGATGGATACAGGCGCGGGCGTCGGGGTGGGGTTGGTTTCATTCTCAATCATGAGGTTGTCCACGAAATAGACCAGCGGTTCGTCCACCCCCATTTCGTACACGGTCAAGAGCAGTGAATAGCTGCCATTGAGATAGTCCGTCGTGTTCCAGGTCCCCAGGATGCCGTCGGTTATGGAGGTCTCCACATTCCACGCAATTGGATCGTTCAGACGCCAGGCTGAATTTTGCGTGTGGTATCTGTCGGTGGTGTAGACGATGCCGTAGGCTTTCAGGTTGGGGTGTACGACTGAACCTTCGATGTCTATCTTGCCCTTGAGCGTGGCGCCTGTTGTTGGATAGGTGATGTTGATCTGTATGTCGTTCGTTTCTGGTCCAGGTTCCGGCGTCGGCGTGGGTTCATTTTGAACGGTCAGGGTGGCTACTTCTCTTTCTATTTCAACGGTGGGGGATGGACCAGACGGGAACGTCGGCGTGGGGGGCTGCGTGCAGCCTGCCAACAATAACACGGCTAAAAACCAAAGGATATTCATCCGCATACGGATGGGTTGTGCAGTCATTTTATGCCTCCATAGCGTAGATTGATTTTAGCAGGCGCCAGACTACAAAAGTCTCACGCGACACCTGGTTGAGTAAATATCTGCGTTAAACGATAGCTTTGCAAGGCGCAGTACGCGCAGAGACTTTTGTAGTCTTTTGTGTCAATCAAGGCGCGACTTCAAATCCCTCACCCAATGCGGTGGGCGGCCAAGCGAAGGGCGCTTCTGGCAGGGATGCGGCGACGACAATCTCGTAGATGTGGACGATTTGGGTCAGCGTATAGACCGGCGTGCGGGCTACATAGCCGAGAGGGTAAGTCGTATCAGGATCGATGTAGAGGGTGAAGGTCGCCGTCCCTTGTTTTTCCGTAAAGCTGAACGCCGGTTTGCCGAAGAAGGTGGTCTGTTCGTACACCAAAGCCGCGACTTCACCTTGCAGCCGGTTGATCCACAGTTGCAGATCGGTTTCGATGTTGGGCGCTGCCAGTTCCGGGACGAACGGGCGCGCGTCTCTGTCGCCGGGCAGACATCCCACTGCATCTGCGTCTGGCAGACGAGCAATCGTACCGTATCTATCGCGGGTCAAGTAGCACGTTTTGTCCGCGGCGGTATAGCCCCAGGAGATGGGCATCTGGCGTTGTACGTCGGCGATGGCGTAGCGAATGGTGCTGCGGGCCGTGGTGGCGACTGCGCCGCCCTGCACGGCGTCGAGCTTGCGCCACTCCTCGACGATGTAGAACTCACGTGTGGTGGTGGCAGACGCCAACGTCATCTCCAGATAGTTTTCCACCACTATATGCTCTACCATACCCGGACGCCGGGCGGTGGCGGCTGCGGCATTGGCCAAAATGCGTTCGGCGGGCAGTGTGGCAGGCCGCAGGACCAACACCAAAGCCAGCGTGACCAACACGGTACACACAATGGTCATCCCCCAGGATAGGCGCATAAGCAGCTTGTTTCCTCCCGCATCTCTTGACCTAGCTGGTCGTAAGTGGTTTATTGCCGTGGTCAAGACGTTGAAGCGCGCGCGTGTTTTCGACGGGATCGCGGGCGCAGTTGTGTAGCACGCTTGCAGACGCAGCGACAGCGCTTCCACGAACGCGGCATCGGGTTGCGCTTCGTCTGTAAGCGCGTTCAACGCTTGCACCACAGGCGCTTGCGGATAGGGGGATGCTGCCTGGGCGCGGTCGATCGCCGCATCGAGTTGCTGCGCGGACACCCATTGCATGATAGGGTTCGTTCTGATGTCAACTTTCCGTTTCATCGATACACCGCTTTCGCAAACGTTCAATCGCTCGCCAGATCGACATTTTGATGGCGCCTGTCTTGCGTCCTAACGCCACACCAATCTCCCGCGCATTGAGCGCACCCCAGAAGCGTAAATGCAGGGCTTCGATTTGCTCCTCAGGTAAACTCTGCAAGGCTTGACGAATGCACGCGATCAACTCCTGCCGCAGCAGCGCCTGCTCCAGCCCTTTGTCGTGCAGGACGTAGACGGCCACAAGCGAACAGCTTTCTTCTTCCAACGCCGTGTGCGGCTGGCTATAGTTCGCGCGGTGGAACATCGCGCAGGTGTTGCGGGCGATGCCGAACAACCATCCCGCAAAGGCATAGCGCTCCTGGTAATGCGCGAGGGATTCGAATGCCTTCAGAAAGGTCTGCGCGGTCAAATCCTCTGCATCCGCATGGTTGTGAGTGCGGGCGTAACAATAGCGATACACCCGCGCAACGTAACGGCGATAAAGCACATCGAACCGTTGCGGGTTGCGCCGGACTTCTTGAACCAGGGTGGCGTTGTCTATGTCGTTGCTTTGTGGCTCCACGTAGCATCCTTGTTTGGCTTCGAGCTGATCAGCTTTTGCTATATACTATATTGCAATTTGGGGCAAAAGGTAACACGATCTGTAATAAACCCTCCAAATCTTCGTGTAATAGAGTAATGATCACACAACCGCGCCTCATCGAGCGTTTGACCGCCGCGACGCAACCCGTGGATTGGGATGCCGT
>DAIUDK010000013.1:0-60873 GCA_036845725.1 Chloroflexota bacterium | reverse complement strand
TCTCAACCGCCTCTCATCGCTGTTGTTCGTCGCCGCACTCCAGGTCGAGGCCAAACTGAACGCTGACGGCTGAGCGCTGACCGCTCTTTATGATGATAACCATTTCCCTATTCTCAGAATTCTGGTAAAATGGATAGATGAGGTTGTCTTATCGCATCTGTAGGATGCGTTGTGCGAATTGATAACTGTTGTACCCCGGAGATGATTTCGGGATCGGCGGGTCTTTTCCCGCCAGAAATTTGTGGGGCGGATGGTGCGCCCCACCGGTAGATACGTTGTAGTTTAGCCGTGGCTAGGATCCCAAGCGGGAAGGCTATGACTTTCCAAGGCTCGGTTTGGGGAATATCGTTGGAGTCGGTAGGCTGAAGAGCACAGATGATTTCGCGTGCCAACCTTAGCTGTTGGCGGTGCTTGGGGGCGTACCTGTCTCACATTCGTTTAGCTGATCAGGCGGCTATGGCGTGTTCTGCCATAGCCGTTTTTTGTTTAATGGAAGGGCAAATGGCTGGACGTATTACGGCGCTGGAACCGCAGAAGCATTCCAGTGACCGGGTTAACGTTTATCTGGATGATGTTTTTGCCTTTGGGCTGGCCGTGCTGCTCGCGGCGAACTTGCGCGTGGGAGTGATCCTCACGGATGACGAGATCGCGGCGCTGCGGCTGGCTGACGAAGTGGAACGCGCGCGTGAAAAAGCATTGAACTATCTCTCCTGCCGTCCACGCAGCGAGGCCGAATTGCAGACTCACTTGTTGCAAAGTGACTTTGCCGAGGCGACGGTTGCCGAAGTACTGAACCGTCTGCGGGATGTCGGGCTGGTGGATGACGAGGCTTTTGCGCGTTACTGGGCGGATAATCGCGCCCGCTTTCGTCCCCGAGGCAAACGGATGTTGGTGCAGGAATTGCGTCAGAAAGATATTGCGTCGAGTGTGATCGAGACGACGCTAACGGAATACGATGAGGTCGCCGCCGCACAGCACGTCGCTGCCGAGCAGGCCCGTCGTCTGGCGCATTTACCGCCTGATCAGTTTCGCCGCCGTCTCTGGGATCGCCTGATGCGGCGCGGATTCTCACCGGACATCATCCAGGAAGTTCTCGCTACACAGCCCTTCTTCCAACTTGATACCGAAGAAAGCGAGGAACACTGGACATGGAATGGGTAATTGGCATCGTTTTGTTGCTCCTTGGGTTGGCTGTAGGCGGTTTTGTCGGCTACAGAATGCGCCAGGTAAATTACCAGAAAGAAATGGGAAACCTGGAGGCGATGCGCACCCGGCTGTTGGAAGAGGCCGAGAAGCAAGCGCGCGATACTGTCCTCAACGCAAAGGACGAGGCGCTCAAGCTGCGCGGCGAGGTTGAGTCGGAGGCAGAACGTCGTAACGAGAAACTGCGCCGCGAGGAAGAGCGATTGCAGGGCCGCCGTGATCAATTGGATCAACGGCAGGACCGCATCGACAAGCGCGAGCAACTGCTCAACAAGCGCCAAAGCGCGCTGGACAAACGCACGAACGACATGGAGAAATTGGAGGAGGAGCAACGCCAGGTGCTAGAGCGGGTTGCGAATCTCTCCACAGATGAGGCCCGTGAGGTGCTTCTGGAACGGGTGGCCGAAGAGAGCCGCCAGGATATGGCCCGCGTGATCCGCGAAGAAGAAATGCGCGCGCACGAGGAAGCCGAGCGGCGCGCCCGCGAGATCGTGACCGTGGTGGTGCAGCGCATCGCCACCGAGCAAGTCGCCGAACTGACGACCAAGACGCTCGAAATCCCCAACGACGAACTCAAGGGCCGCATCATTGGTCGCGGTGGGCGCAATATCCGCGTCTTCGAGCAGAAAGCCGGCGTCGATATCATTGTCGATGATAGCCCCGAAATGATCACCATCTCATCCTTCAACCCCATCTTACGTGAGGTGGCAGCCCGTGCAATGCACCGTCTGGTCGCCGATGGTCGCATCCACCCGGCGCGCATCGAGAAGCTGCTGGAAAAGGCGCAGGAAGAGGTCGATCAGATTATGAAGGAGCAGGCCGAGCGCGCGGTCTACGAGGCCGAAATCCCCCCGCTGCATCCCGAGTTGATGAAGCTTCTGGGCAAGCTGCATTTCCGCACCAGTTACGGACAGAACCAGTTGTCGCACGCGGTGGAGACGGCCAAACTCGCTAGCTTGCTGGCGGCGGAGTTGGGCGCGAACACCGACGTCGCGCGTTTGGGCGGTCTGTTGCACGACATCGGCAAGGCGGTGGACTTCGAGGTCGAAGGTACGCACGCGACCATCGGCGCGGAACTGGCGACCCGTTACGGTGTGCCGGCGGCGGTCGTCAACACCATCGAGGCGCATCACCACGAGGCCGAGCAGCAGAGCCTCGAGGCCATTATCGTCGAAACCGCCGACGCGATTTCCGGCGCGCGGCCTGGCGCTCGTCGCGAGAGTCTCGAGCACTACATCAAGCGCATCCGCGCGCTAGAGGACATCGCACATTCCTTCACCGGCGTCGAAGAGGCTTATGCGATTCAGGCCGGGCGCGAGATGCGCATCGTTGTCCGTCCCGGCGACGTGGATGATCTTGCGGCCTTACGCCTCTCCCGTGACGTGGCGCGCAAGATCGAGGACACGATGGAGTATCCGGGGCAGATCAAGGTGACGGTCATCCGCGAGACGCGAGCAGTGGAATACGCCAAGTAATCTCAACGGATTGAACGGATTTTAACGGATTGCACATAAACCTGACAGGTTTTGGGCGAATGTAGTTCGCACGACCTGTCAGGTTTGTTTTATCCAGAGGTCGACGGTGGTTTGGTAGTCCAGCTTGAACGTGGTTCGCAATTCGGGCAGGCTGTCCTCGGGCAGCAGGAGATCGACGGCGCTGTAGCCCTCACGCGCAGCCAACGAGCGCAGCGCGGCGACCACGGGCGTCAGTGAGGCGGTGGGGGACAGCCAGGCGTAGCCGTCGGCCTGCGTCGGGGTGCGGAATTGCTCGCGCAATCCAAGCACAACCGGGATGTCATCGAGTTTCCCGTGCCACACGCTGCGGCGTAGCGCCGCCAGTTCGGGGATCGCCAGCGCAGGCCAGAGCGTCTCCCATCCCTGCACGCCGCATTGATACCGCCCGATGCGCAGCGCGAGATGTTCCGGCGGCCCACTGTTTTGGGATAATTGTGTGAGGGGTGGGGATGTCCCTCCGATCGTAGTTTGCATCTCTTTGGTGCGCATCCACGGTTGGAAATCCAACCGCCGGTAGAAACCGGTCATTTCCGGCTCCGGCTGCGTGGTCAGCGCGTGGCAGCCAAGCGCGCGCGCGTGTTCCACGCCGGCTTCGATCAATGTCCGCCCCACGCCCTGCCCCTGCCACTCCTTGTGAATGTAGAGCACTGATAGGTGAAGGTGCGGCCCGAAGGGCGCGGGTTCGCGGTTGACGTAATACTCTGCTTCGCCAATGATGACGCCGTTGGCCTCGGCCACGAGTGCGAGATGGCCGTGCAGCAGCAATCCGTTGAGGTGGATCGCGCATGTCTCGACGCTCATCCAGTCCCCGCCGTTGTACCAGCGCCCGAAGAGGTTGAGCGTCGCTTCGTCCGTGGGTTGGCGCGTGTACGGATCGCGCCATTCGTTCACGGTGCTACAGTGGACAATGCTGATCGCGGCAGCGTCAGCCAGGGTTGCGGGCCGGATGGTGATCATACGGCGCATTGTAGAAGTGGATAGGGAAATGTCAATTTGATGCTATAATTCTGCCGGACCTGTTTCATTGGACGCTGATTTCCGCAGATTGACGCAGATTTTTCCATTTCATCGATGTAATCGTGGTGAAGGTGATGCACATCTTGAGAAAACTGGCGGTTTTCCTTTTGACCGGCGCATTGGCTGTTTCGGGCGTTGCCGGTTGTTCGCGCGTTGTAACGCAAGAACAATCGGCGGCGGCGGTTACGGCGACTGTGGAAAGTGCAGCCGTGTCGCCTGCCCCGGTCCAAGAAGAAGTTGAGGAGGCGGATATGGTCTCGTCGGAACCTACGGCCGTGTTACCTGTCTCTGCTCTGGAGATCAGGGGGGTGGACATTTCGAGCTTGCCCCAGGTGGAAGACAAGAGCGGCGTCTTCTACAATGCCGATGGGCAGGCGCAGGACATCTTCGAGATTTTGACCGATCACGGCGTCAACTACGTCCGGCTCAAGCTGTGGCACGCACCCGCCAACGGCTACAACAATCTGGAGAAAGTCAAAGAGATGGCGACGCGCATCGAGCAGGCGGGGATGGGCTTCTTGCTGGATTTCCATTACTCCGACACGTGGGCCGATCCCGGGAAGCAGTACAAACCCCTGGCGTGGTGGGACTATGACTACGAGCAGATCAGGGCGGCGGTGTACGATTACACGAAAGAGGCCATTGTCGCATTGAGTGAGCAAGGCACGGAGCCTGACATTGTACAGATCGGCAATGAAATTCCCGGCGGTATGCTTTGGGACGCGGGCAAGCTGGATGACACCGACGACCAGTTCGCGCGGCTGGCCGGCTTGCTTAAGGCCGGTATCGCGGGCGTGAAGGATGCCGGCTGCGATGCGAAAATTATGCTGCACCTGGACAAGGGCGGGGATACCGATCTCTACCGTTGGTGGTTCGACAACGTCATCGCGGAGGGCGTCGAATTCGACGTCATCGGATTGTCATTCTACGGCTACTGGCACGGCGATTTGAGCGATCTGTCCGCCAACCTCGCCGATCTCGCGCAGCGGTACGACAAGGAACTGGTCGTGGTGGAAACGGCGTATGCCTATACGTTGGACAATCAAGACGGCTACGGCAACATCATCAGTAGCGCGGACCAACTCATCGACGGCTATCCCGCGACGGTCGAAGGTCAATCCGCCTGGCTGCGAGACATTATGCAGGTCGTCAAGGATGCGCCGGGAGCCACAGGGGTGTTCTATTGGGAACCGGCGTGGCTGGGGCTGAAAGGCTGCGGCTGGAATCCGGCCGATCCACAATCCGGCAACGCCTGGGAGAACCAGGCGCTCTTCGATTTCGACGGCCACGTGTTGCCCTCGCTGGCCGTGTTCCGTGAGTTTGCTGAATAGGCTGAGAGCTTTCAGCGATCAGCCGTCAGCGGTCAGCTTTAGGGCGTTTGAAAGTATCGTGATAGTGCAATGCCACATCATTTGTCACACTATGTTTTCGACCTCTTTTCTGATAGCTGAAAGCTGATGGCTGAACGCAATCTATAGCTATATGCCACCCTTTGTCATATTCTCCCGCTACACTAGAGCTGTAGAAACTTTGTTCTACACATATTTTGTGGTATAATTGCTTGTTGCTGGAAGCTGGATACTCGATGCTGGATACTTCCGTTCACGCATCACTCGTTACCCACTTCTCATTTCTGCTTTCTCATTCCTAATTTTCCGGGGGGACTATGGAGCCTGGTTTCATCGTTATTCGCGGTGCGCAGCAGCACAATCTGAAACATATCGATGTGACGATTCCGCGCAACAAGCTGGTGGTGCTCACCGGCGTTTCGGGCAGCGGGAAGTCGTCGCTGGCCTTCGACACGATCTACGCGGAGGGACAGCGCCGTTACGTCGAGAGTCTCTCGTCGTTCGCGCGGCAGTTCCTGGGGCAGATGGAGAAGCCGAAGGTGGACTTCATCGGCGGCCTCAGTCCCGCTATCGCCATTCAACAGAAGGCGGTGAGCAAGAATCCGCGCTCGACCGTGGGCACCGTCACCGAGGTGATGGATTATCTGCGCGTGCTCTTCGCCCGCGTGGGAGAACCGCATTGTCCACAGTGCGGGCGCAAGGTGGCCTCGCAGAATGCGCAGCAGATCGCCGACCAGCTTGCCGCGCTGCCGAGCGGGACGCGCTTTCAACTGCTCGCGCCCGTCGTCCGCCAGCGCAAGGGGACGCACGTGGATGTGCTGGCGCAGGCGAAGCAGGAAGGCTACGAGCGCGCGCGCATCGACGGTGTGCCGACGGAACTGAACCGCGAGATCAAACTGGCGAAGACGAAGAACCACACGATTGAGCTGATCGTGGACCGGCTGGCAATCCCGGCGCATGTGAACGGCGACGGTGACGAAGCGTGGCGTGACTTCACGACGCGGTTGATGGATTCGGTGGAGACGGCGCTGCGCGCGGGCGAGGGGATGGTCGTCGTGGATATCGTGGACGGCGAGGAACTGCTTCTCAGCGAGCAGCACGCCTGCGCCCACTGCGGCATCAGCTTCCCGGAACTCAGCCCGCAGCTTTTCAGCTTCAACTCACCGCTGGGCATGTGCCCGGAATGTAACGGCTTGGGGACGAAGCTGGAAGTCGATCCGGCCCTGATTATCGGCGACCCGACGCTCTCGATTCTGGACGGCGCGGTGCGGTGGTATGGCAACGTCCGCAAGAAGAACAGCAAGTGGCAGATTCATCAGTTGCAATCCATCGCCCGGCACTATGGTGTGGATTTGGAGATGCCGTGGCAGGATTTGCCGGAAAAGTTCCGCGATGTGATCATCTACGGCTCCGGTGACGAGAAGATTCACTTCGAGTTTCACGCTGAAGGCCAGGATAGCTCGTGGTCGAACGAGAGCAACCGGCCCACGCGGGGTATTGTTTTCCATATCAACCGCCTGTTCCACCAGACCCGCTCCGATTACACGCGCCGTTGGTACAACAGCTTTATGAGCGAGCAGCCGTGTACGGCGTGCGGCGGCGCGCGCCTGCGCTCCGAGGCGCGCGGCGTGCTGGTGGGCGGCAAGTCGATCATGGACGTCAGCGCGATGCCCATCGACGAAGCGCACGCCTGGGTACAATCGCTCTACGAGCAGTTCGACGATGAGCAGTTCGCCATCGGCGGCGAAGTGCTCAAGGAGATCCGCGACCGCTTGCAGTTCATGCTCAACGTGGGATTGCACTACCTCACGCTCGACCGGTCCGCGCCGTCGCTTTCGGGCGGGGAGTCGCAGCGCATCCGGCTGGCGAGTCAGATTGGGTGCGGGCTGGTGGGCGTGCTCTATATCCTCGACGAGCCATCTATCGGCCTGCACGCCCGCGACAACCGCGCGCTGCTCGATACACTGCTGCAGTTGCGCGATATGGGCAACACGGTGCTCGTGGTGGAGCACGATCACGAGACGATGATGGACGCCGACTGGATTCTCGACCTGGGGCCGGGCGCGGGCGTACTCGGCGGGCGTGTGGTGGCCGATGGGACGCCAGAAGACATCGCCGCGAATCCGCAATCCCTCACCGGGCGTTATTTGAGCGGGGAACTGGCAGTGGTTTCACCGAACGGCGGGCGGCGCACGCCGCAAAACGGCAGTTTGACGTTGCGCGGGGCGACGTTGCACAACCTCAAGAGTGTGGATGCGCGTTTTCCATTGGGCGTGTTCACCTGCGTCACCGGCGTGAGCGGGAGCGGCAAGAGCAGCCTCGTCGCCGAGACGCTCTATCCGGCGCTGGCCCGCGATCTCAACCGCGCCGAGACGCGCCCCGGTCCTTACGAGCGTTTGGAGGGGCTGGAGCATCTGGACAAAGTCATCGACATCACGCAAGACCCAATTGGGCGCACGCCGCGATCGAATCCGGCGACCTATGTAGGCGTGTTCAACGAGATTCGCCAGGTGTTCGCGTCTACGCCTGAGGCCAAGATGCGCGGTTACGGAACCGGGCGATTTAGCTTCAATGTGAAGGGTGGGCGCTGTGAGGCGTGCAGGGGGCACGGTCTGCGCCGTATCGAGATGCATTTCCTGCCCGACGTGTGGGTGACGTGCAAGGAGTGCAAGGGCACGCGCTTCAACCGCGAGACGCTGCAGATCCGCTACAAGGGCAAGAACATCGCCGAGGTGCTGGATATGGACGTGCAAGAGGCGCTGGACTTCTTCGCCAACCACCCGAAGCTCTCGCGGCAGTTGCAGACGTTACACGACGTGGGGCTGGACTACATCAAGCTGGGGCAGGCGGCGACGACGTTGAGCGGCGGCGAAGCGCAGCGCGTCAAGCTGGCGAAGGAGCTGAGCCGCGTCGCCACCGGGCGCACCGTCTATATCCTCGACGAGCCGACGACGGGTTTGCACTTCGCCGACATCCAGAAGCTGCTGGACGTGCTGCACCGGCTCACCGACGCGGGCAACACCGTCATCGTCATCGAGCACAACCTGGACGTGGTCAAGACCGCCGACTGGCTCATCGACCTCGGCCCAGAGGGTGGGGACGCGGGCGGCTACATCATCGCGGAGGGGCCGCCGGAGGCTGTGGCGCAGGTCGAGGCGAGCTACACGGGGCAGTTCTTGCGACGGGTGTTGTCGCTGGTGATGGCGTGAAGGATGTTGGCTTTTAGATAACTTTCTATTGACAATTCGTTAGCACTGTGCTAATATAGACGTATGTATCGAATCGTGTACACCAAGGAAGCAGCCAAAACGCTGCACAAATTGCCGCGCAATGCATCGAAACTGATACGCGAGAAGCTGGATGACATTGCCGCAAATCCATACGTGCAACATAACAACGTGACGAGGTTGCAAAACCGCTCCGGCTACCGGTTGCGTGTAGGGGATTGGCGGGTCATCTACGAGGTGGAAGATGCGCAACTCGTGATTTTGGTGCTCAAGTTGGGGTCAAGAGGAGGGATATACGTCAATGAACGTGCAAGTGATCGAGAAGGATGGACAGCCTGAGTGGGCGATCCTTCCGTATAAGACTTACGAGCAATTGTTAGAAGACGCCGAGATGTTGCAGGACATCCGGGATTACGACGCTGCCATGCAAGCCATTGCGGACGGCGAAGAACTGATCCCCGCTGAGGTCGTCAACGCGCTCCTGGATGGCGAAAATCCTATTCGCGTGTGGCGGGAATATCGCGGGATGACGCAGGCGCAACTAGCGAAGGTTGCCGACATCAGTGTGCCGTATCTCTCGCAGTTGGAGTCAGGAAAGCGCAGAGGCAGCACCGATGTTTTGGGTGCGATTGCGAAGGGGCTTCATCTGACGTTGGATGATTTGATCGATTTAAGTGCGACTACTCCACCAACTATTCTAGAACGGGTCGCACAAGCGCCGGAGGAGGGGTCGATGTCCCTTGATGAAATCAACACGCTCGTTCACGAAGTACGGCGGCAGCGATAGTGCGCATCGTCATAGACACAAATATATGGGTGTCGGGATTGCTATGGCGCGGTCTGTCTTGGCAACTCTTGCGTTTGGCTGAAACCGGACGTGTCGAGATTTGTATGACTGAAGCAATGTTGCAAGAGTTGTACGAAGTATTGCGCTACCCGCGTTTGCAGTCTCGCTTGCAATCTGTTGGTGTCACTCCCGATGAATTGATAGATTATGTGTCGCAATGTGCGACTTTCTTTGAGCCGTCTCCGATTTCTCCCTCCGATGCGCCTCTTGTGGCGACTGATCCTGATGATGACATCTTCATCCACTGTGCATTAGTCGCTGGAGCCAGTTATCTCGTTTCCGGAGACCACCACTTACTCGAGATGCAGCATTATGCCGGTATCCAAATTGTAACCGTTCACGATTTCTTCGCGCAGGTATTGCTGTAGAAGTTCTTTGAATCTCGCCTCTGCTGGAGGCGATTGTTTCAGACTAGAGGAATTGATACCCGGCGAGGTTGTTGACGCGCTCCGGTATAGGCAAAACACCATTTGTGTATGGCGTGAATATCGCGGGATGACTCAGACGCAACTGGCGAAGGTCGCCGACATCAATGTATCGTATCTCTCGAAGCTTTAGTCGGGTAAACGCACGAACGGTCCAGGCGTCTGCCAGCTTTCGACAGGGTAGTGGTACAGTTCGCTTCGGTTGCGATCCGGGCCGGTATTCACACACGGGTACAGAAAATCTGCTTCATCTGTTCAATCTGCTGACAGGCTATCAGTTTGATCTTCCTCAATCGCGCGCGGCGTATTGAGCGCCTCAACAGCGGCGATCCACTCACGCCAGTCTTTGTTGGGCCAGGTTTGTCGGTACGTTTTGAGCAAGCCGACGATTTCCTGCTTCGTTACCTCACTGTCGACCATGTTGATGTTCGTGACGTAGCGCGTCATTTCGTCGAGATGGCGCAGACAATGCTTCTGGATGCGTCCCCCGAGCCGTGCGAACTGTGCTTCACTCGCGGTGTTGTTGCGCAATGTGGCGACGCGTCGTTGAAAGGGTCTCAGCCAGACGTCAGGGATTCTGCCTTCAACGACCTCTTGTAGCGCGTGCAGACGATCCTGGATGGCGCGTGTGACCATCTTGGAGGCCAGCTTGGTAAATGCGTATATACTGCCGGTCATCACGACGATAAATATAAGTAAGAGTATCAGAAATGGAGATTCTGGCACGGTTCCCTCCTCTTTATTTTTGAACATATGAACTGTATCCCAAAGCGCAAGTTTGGCAAATGCCGATACCGGTGGCAGCGAGCGCTCATTGACTTTTCTATCGCGCGTCATACAATCTTCTTACCTTTGCGCTCGCAAGGGCAAATTTCGATGTGATCACTGGGGGTAAGGCTTCGATGAGAATTATTGTCACCGGGGGAATCGGCAATGTCGGGCGCACGGCGGTCGCGCGCCTGTTGCGTCATGGGCACGAGGTGCGCATCTTGGACCGGAGCGCGCCGGAGGCGATTGAGGAGCAACTATGGGAGGCCGTCAGGGGCGCAGAATACCATCAAGTGGATACAACGAACTACGCGGGACTAGCGCCCTTGTTCGAGGGTATGGACGCCGTCGTGCATTTGGCGGCGTATGCCAGCCCGCATCCCGCGCCCGCGCACGAGATTTTCCGCGTCAATTGTGATGGCACCTTCAACGTCTATCAAGCCGCGGCAAACGCGGGTATCAAGCGCGTGGTCAGTGCCAGCTCGATCAACGCGCTAGGCTACAACTTCGGCATCAAGGGATTTCCGATTCAGTATTTCCCCATCGATGAGGAACATCCCAACTTTACCACAGACATCTACTCGTTCTCCAAGAGCATCCTTGAGGAGACGGCGGCCTATTTCTGGCGGCGTGATGGAATTTCCGGCGTATGTTTGCGCTTTCCCGGTGTGATGAATCCCGCGCTGCGGCGGGGGAACTGGATCAACTTTTTCAGGGAAGGCGCGCGTACAGCCTTTGACGCGGTACTGGCTCTGCCGCCGGACACGCGCGCTGCGCGTCTGCGTGCCCTCGTCGAGCGGCAAGAAGCCTGGCGCGCCGAACGCCCTCACGAATGGCGGCCCGGCGCGAGTCGCTGGATGTGGGATCGTCTAGAAGGCCCGCGCCTGCCGGAGGAATTGTTGATGTGGGGCCGTACCGACTTCTGGGCCATCATCCACGTGGAGGATGTGGCACAGGCGATCGAGAAAGGGTTGACGGCGGAGTACGAGGGCAGTCATCCGGTTTTCGTCAACGACAAGTACAACGCGTTGGGCGTGCCCTCGCAGCAGTTGGCGGAATTCTTCTTCCCGGAGGTGACGACGTGGAAGCGCCCGGTGGAAGGCAGTGAATCGCTGGTCAGCTATGCGCGTGCGCAGGCGTTGATTGGCTTCGAGCCGGAACGCCCCATCCCTACTTGGGGTACATAACAAATAGGGGAGCCGATAGAGCAGACAAAATAAGCTTCAAGCGACTTTGGACTGTTTTGAGGAGGTTTCGATGAAGATTACAAGGGTAGAGATATTTTTGGTTAAGCCGCGCTGGCTGTTCTTGCAGATTCACACCGATGAGGGCCTGGTGGGACTGGGCGAGCCGATCCTCGAAGGGCGCGCGTTGACGTGTGCGCGGGCCGTGGACGAACTCGCGCCGTACCTGATCGGCAAGGACCCCACGCGCGTCATCCATCACTGGCAGGCGATGTATCGCCATGCTTTCTATCGCGGCGGGCCGCTGCTCACGAGCGCGCTGAGCGGCGTGGAGCAGGCGCTCTGGGATCTCACTGGCAAGGCGCTCGGTGTGCCGGTCTACAAGCTGTTTGGTGGTCCTACCCGCGACCGCATCCGCATGTACAAACACGCCAATGAGCCTGAAGCGATCAAATCGTGGATGGCGCAGGGGTTCACGGCCTTCAAGACGGGCGTGCATGGCGGGCGTCCGGCGCGGATCATCGAGAGCCTGGCGTTCGTCCAGGAGGCCGAGGCGCACTTCGCAGCGCTGCGGGACGCCGGCGGGCCGCACGCCGACATCGCTATCGACTTCCACGGCGCGATTAGCCCGCAGACGGCCAGGTTGTTAATCAAGGCGTTGGAACCGTATCAGCCGATGTTCATCGAAGAGCCGTGTCAGGCGCAGAACCTCGACGTGATGGCGGAAATCGCGCGCGGGACGCACCTGCCCATCGCCACCGGCGAGCGTGTCTTCACCAAGTGGGGCTTCCGCGAGGTGTTGGAGAAGCACGCGGCCTCGGTGCTCCAGCCGGATTTGTGCCACGCGGGCGGCCTCAACGAAGTGCGCATCATCGCCGGGATGGGCGAAGCGTACTATGCCGGCATCGCGCCCCACAATCCACTGGGACCGATTTCGCTGGCGGCCTGCATCCAGTTGGACGCTTCGATCCCCAACTTCATCGCACAGGAGCATACCACGCTCGGCGAGGGGTATCTCAAGAACCCGTTCGTGGCGAAGGACGGTTTCGTCGCGCTGCCCGCCGGGCCAGGTCTGGGTATTGAGCTGGATATGGATGCGCTCGAAGATAAAATCGACCACGATTGGCGCAACCCGGAGCGGTACGATCCCGACGACGGGTCGGTGTTGGATTGGTAATCGAAACGGGGGACGTTCAACTTGTCCCCCGTTTTGATGTCTGTAATCCGGTCGATCAAAACGGCAGTCCGCCTTGTAGTACGGCGAAGAGTACGGTGAGCACCAGGATGAGGATCAGCGTCCCCACCAACAACCGTTTGGCGTAGATGCGTTGCATAGCATTCTCCTTCAGGCCATTTTGTAGTTTTCTGAATAAATGTGCCTACGGGTCGTCTCGAACGCGCGCTTGCGGGCCAACTCGTGCATATCGCTGCGCGAAACCGACAGTTGCATCAGGGAACGTTCCACACTCTCGATCATCGGCAGTGGACCGCAGATGAAATACGTACAGTGTTGGTAGTCGCACGAGAGGTGGCGTTCCAGCACGGCCTTGGTGATATAGCCGGTTTCACCTTCCCATCCTGCGTGGGGCTTCTCCAGCACGTGGATGACGTCAAGGTTGAGGCGCTGCTGCAGGCTATTCAGTTCCTCGCGGAAGATGATGTCATCGTAGGTGGGGTTGCCGTAGAAGAATTGCAGATGCCGTTCGTCGTTGCGGTCGGCCAACGTGCGCAGCATGCTCATCACCGGCGCAGAACCGATTCCCCCGGCGATGAAGATGTAGTTGCGGTCGGGATGATGGTTGAGATCGAAGGTGCCATACGGCCCATCGATGTACACTTTGGTTCCAGGCTGTAGATTGCCGATCTTGCTGGTGAAGTCCCCCAGTTCCTTGATCGCAAAACCAATGGTCTCCGGGTGTACATCGCTGGAAGCGTAGGAAAAAGGGTGTTCCTCAATCAGGAAAGGTGAGTGTCCGATGCTCAGCCACGCCACCTGCCCGGCGCGGAATGGGCGTCCCGCGTGTCCGACCGGCTTGAGGTTTAACGTCCAGGTGTTGCCGCGTTCGGCGATCACTTCGACGATCTCATAGGGGCGGCGCAGGAGTTGCCAGGGTTTGATGACGCGAATGTATACCATCATCAGCCCCCATAAAATGCCCATCACCACCCACAGCCAACGTTGAACCGGGACCGATGTGTAATAATCCACCTTAAAGATGTGATACAGTGCAAAGCCGACAACGGCGACTGAGAGTATATCGTGGAGTACGCGCCATGCTTCGTAAGAAAGCTTAAGCGACAGCCGTTTAACCGAGGTAAGCACCAGGAAAATCAGTGCAATCGCCGCGAGGACCCCGGCCCGCGCCCGCCACGGCGCACTGAAGACATTGAGCAACCTGAGTGTGTAGGGGTTCTGGATGAAGAGGATTAGCGGATGCGCCAGAGTCAGCAGAAAAGCGATGACGGACAGCCGGTGGTGGAAGTTGTAGAGCGTATCCAGTGGAAATACCTCGCTCATGAATGGCAGCCGGGCGGTGGGGATGAACTGCAATCCCATCAAAGCTAGGCCTGCGAAGCCTATTGCCACGGATAGCTCACGCCAGAAGGTCCGCCCGGTCGGACGTGATGCGAGCAGCAGGATCAGTAAGGGTGCAAAGATGAGAACGAAGTAGACGACGATCCAGAAAATCTGCTTAGTCTTCCATTTCATTTGCGGCTCCTTTTGGGAATGGATTTGATTTTTTGCTTATGTCAGTTTATACTCATTTCACTAAACTTGGCAAGTGTCATAATACTGCAAAGTCTGTCAACGAATTGAACGGATTATTGTGAAGACGTCGAGGCGCTAAAGGGTTATTGACAGGAGGAATGGCAATGAAATGGTCCACAATTCTCTCTGTAGGTCTGGTTTTGATTGCCCTGGCGGGGGTGTTTATTTGGGGCTATCGCTTTTTTGTGGCCCCAGAATCCATTGAAAGTGTGAGCGACAAGTGGGCGCGTTCCGGTCACGCGGATGTTTCCTCGCGTTCGTTCACCAACTGGGATGGGAACGAGCCACCCGTGGTGCCAGTGGGCTGCGCCAAATGCCACAGCCTGTACGGCTATCTCGACTTTCTCGGCGTCGATGGGACGCCGGCTGGGCAGATCGAGAAGGAACCGTGGGTGGGGTCGGTGGTGGCGTGTAACGCTTGCCACAACCCGCAGGCGCACGCTATGACCCAGGTAACGTTCCCCTCTAGCATTGAAGTAACCGAGAATTCCCGCGCGGCGAACTGTATGCAGTGTCACCAGGGACGCACGGCGACGTCAACGGTGGACAAAGCCATCACCGGTCTCGATGCTGACGCAGTTTCTACAGATTTGGCTTTTATCAACGTACACTATGCCGTTGCCGCGGCGACGTTGCTGGGTGGCGACGCCCAAGGTGGCTATCAGTACGCGGGGAAAACCTACGTTGGACGGTTTGCGCATGTGGAGGACTACGACACATGCACCGACTGCCACGATCCGCACAGTACGGCGATTGATCCTGATACGTGCAGTCCATGTCACGCTAACGTGGTGGATCGCGCCGACCTGCATGACATTCGCCAAAGCACGGTGGACTACGATGGCGACGGTGACGTGCGCGAGCCGATCGCCGATGAGGTCGCGACGCTTCACGATGTGCTCTATGAAGCACTGAAGGCCTACACAGCGCAGGTCGTTGGGCAGCCCTTGGTTTACGCAAGCTCCTTCCCGTATTACTTGAACGACACGAACGGCAACGGCATCGTCGACAGCGATGAGGTGAATCCGGGCAATCGCTACGCCGCGTGGACGTCCCGCTCATTGCGGGCTGCCTACAACTATCACTACGTTAATGAAGATCATGGAGCATACACGCACAACGCGCGTTATGTTTTGCAGATGCTCTACGATAGCTTGGAGGACCTTGGGCAAGCCGTCCCGGTAGCTGAATTGCGAGACTTTACCCGTCCATAAATGGTTTTTTCAACTTTCAACTGTAACCCTCAACTGTTTTTGGAGGTGTGGAAATGCGTGTCTTAGTTTTGGCTGATGATCGCTGGCATCCGGCGCAGATCGCCCGCGAGGGATTGGCGCCACTGACCGAGCAAGGTTTTACCTTCGATTGGATCGAGAACCCCGCCGAGTGGTCGGCGGAGCGAATGGCCGCCTATCCCGTGGTGCTGTTCGTCAAATCGAACAATGTCTCGGCGAGCGACGAAAGTCCGTGGATGACCGAGGAGGTCGAGGCGGCCTTCGTGAACTACGTTCGCAAGGGCAATGGCCTACTGGTTGTCCATTCCGGGTCTGCCGGGTACGCGCAGACGCCGGCGTTCCGCGAACTTATGGGCGGCGTGTTCGTCAATCATCCACCGCAGTGCCCTGTCACTGTGGAACCGCAGGTGGGCCACCCTCTGACGGTCGGAAGCACGCCGTTTACTTTGACGGACGAGCATTACATGATGGCTTTGGATGATGCGAATGCGGACATCTTTATGACCACCGCCTCGCAGCACGGCATCCAACCCGGCGGATGGACGCGTTCCGCGGGGGTAGGGCGGGTCTGTATGCTCACACCCGGTCACAACGTCGAGGTGTGGCTGCATCCTTCATTCCAGGCGCTGCTGAGTAACGCGCTTCGCTGGTGCGCGGCAGCAAAGCGCACAGCGTTTGTGACGGGCGCGGATCGGGGATTGGGTTTTGGACTCGCCTCCGGCCTTTTGGCGCAAGGATGGCGTGTGTTTGCCGGGCAGTATCTGCCTGAGTGGCCGGAGTTGGCTGATCTGAAAGAGCAATATCCCAACGATTTGCGCATTGTCCCGCTGGATGTGTCTTCGGTGGAATCGGTACAGGGCGCGGCGCAAGCCGTGGCGGCGCAGATCCCGCACCTCGACATGCTGATCAACAATGCGGGCGTCAGCACGCGCACCAATCCTAGCACCATCCGCGAGACGCAGGACTACGCCGAAATGCACCGGCTGTTCGATGTCAACAGCCTGGGGCCGCTGCGCGTGGTCGAGGCGTTCTTGCCGCTGTTGGATCGCGGGACGTTCAAGCGGTTGTGCTTTGTCTCCTCCGAAGCGGGCAGCATCGAACGCAGCTATCGCACCGCCTGGTTCGGCTACTGTATGTCGAAAGCCGCGCTCAATATGGCCGTCAAGAACTTGTACAATTTCCTGCGGCCGGAGGGGTACACGTTCCGCGTTTACCATCCCGGCTGGGTGCGCTCGTATATGAGCGGTCAGAAAAACAACGAAGCCGATCTGGAACCGGACGATGCCGCCGCCTACGCCATCCCCATTTTCGTAAACCCACGTGAAGACGAAGATAGGTTGGTACTCGTGGATTATCAGGGCAATGAGTGGCCCTGGTGATGATCGTTCTCTACCACGAATCTGCACGAATTCCCATCAATAAGAATTAGTGGAGATTGGTGAGGATTCGTGATTTATCTTTAGGGAGGTCACTGATGGATTTCGAGTATCTCAAACGTTTGATGGTACAACATGCCGGGATCATCCGGCAGCTCACGGAGGCGGTGACGCCGGAACAGGCCAGGTGGAAGCCCGATGCGGAGACGTGGTCGATGCTGGAAATTGTCAACCATCTCTACGACGAGGAACGCGAGGATTTCCGCGCGCACCTGGGCGTCATCCTCAACAAGTCAGAGGAAGGCTGGGGGCACTTTAACCCATTCGAGTCGGTGACAGCTCTCCGTTACAACGAGCGCGACCTCGAAACGTCAGTGCAGAACTTCCTTGCGGAGCGTCGCGCATCGCTGGCGTGGCTGGAGGGTCTGGGTACGCCCGATTGGGAGGTGAGTATGCCGGCGCCCTGGGGGGCCGATATCAGCGCGGGTGACATGTTCGCCTCGTGGGTCATCCATGATCAATGGCACATCCAGCAGCTTGTGCAGATTCGCCGGGCGTACGTCATCGCGCAAGTCGCACCGTATGACGTGGGCTATGCGGGAGAGTTGTAGGATTTCACCACTAATTTTCACGAATGTCTGCATTCGCCGAATCTATACTAATTTTTGATTTGTGAAGCTTGGTGTAGTTTCGTGGTTTTGAGGAGGCCGGTTATGAAATTCACCGATGGTTATTGGGGTATTCGGGAAGGTGTGACACCGCACTACGCGGTGCACGTGTACGATGTTGAGGTGGAATCTGACGCACTGACGGTCTACGCGCCGACTCGCCGGGTCAATCACCGCGGCGACACGCTCAACCTGCCGCTGCTCACCGTGCGCTTCTCCTCACCGATGGAGAACGTCATTCGCGTGCAGGTCTGGCATCACAAGGGCGGGGTGCCGCGCCGCCCGGAATTCGCGCTGTATCCGCAGTCCGCGCCGGATGTCGTCATCCACAACGACGAAAAAAACGCCACATTGACGACCGGGCAACTGACGTCACGCGTCGAAAAAGCCGGAGATTGGAAAGTGCAGTTCAAAGATGGTGACAAAGTCATCACCGAGAGTGGCTGGCGCGCGCTGGGTATGGTGGATACTCCCGAAGGACGCTTTATCCACGAGCAACTGGCGCTGGGGGTGGGGGAGTGTGTCTACGGCCTGGGCGAGCGCTTCACGCCGTTCGTCAGAAATGGGCAGGTCGTCGATCTGTGGCAGGAGGACGGCGGCACGAGCAGTGAGCAGGCGTACAAGAACATCCCCCTCTACCTGACCAATCGTGGCTACGGCGTGTTCATCAATCACCCGGAGAAGGTATCGCTGGAGATCGCCTCGGAGAAGGTGGAGCGCGTGCAGTTCAGCGTGCCCGGCGAGTATCTGGACTATTTCGTCATTTACGGCCCCACACCTAAAGAAGTGCTGGATCGCTACACTGCGCTCACCGGACGGCCCGCGCTGCCGCCGGCGTGGTCGTTTGGCCTGTGGTTAACCACGTCCTTCGTCACGGACTACGACGAGGCCACCGTGACCGGCTTTATCGAAGGCATGGCCGAGCGCGACCTGCCGTTGCACGTCTTCCACTTCGACTGCTTCTGGATGAAGGCCTTCCACTGGTGCAACTTCGAATGGGACCCGGCGGTCTTCCCCGATCCGGTGGGGATGCTGCAACGCCTCAAGGCGCGCGGTCTGAAGATCTGCGTGTGGATCAACCCCTACATCGCGCAGCGCTCGGTGCTTTTCGATGAGGGGATGGCGCAGGGCTATCTGCTCAAGCGCGCCGATGGTTCCGTGTTCCAATGGGACAAGTGGCAGGCCGGCATGGGCCTGGTGGACTTCACCAACCCGGAGGCGCGCCGCTGGTACGGTGACAAGCTGCGCGCACTGGTGGATATGGGCGTGGACTGCTTCAAGACCGACTTCGGCGAGCGCATTCCCACGGACGTCGTGTACTTCGACGGCTCCGACCCGGTGCTGATGCACAACTATTACACCCAACTCTATAATCAGGCGGTGTTCGAGGTGCTGGAAGAGAAGCTCGGGGTGGGCGAGGCCGCCGTCTTCGCACGTTCGGCGACGGCGGGCGGGCAGCAGTACCCCGTCCACTGGGGCGGCGACAGCACCGCGACGTTCGAGTCGATGTCCGAAAGCCTGCGCGGTGGATTGTCGCTTGGCATGTCGGGCTTCGGCTTCTGGAGCCATGATATGGGCGGCTTCGAGCTGACGGCGTCGGCGGACGTGTACAAACGCTGGTGCGCGTTCGGCCTGCTCTCGTCGCACAGCCGCCTGCACGGCAACAGCTCTTACCGCGTACCCTGGCTCTTCGATGAGGCCGGCTATGAAGGTCCGACCGCCAGCGATGTGCTGCGCTTCTTCACCAAACTCAAGTGCAGCCTGATGCCTTACCTCTTTGACGCCGCTATCGAAGCTCACGAACACGGCACACCGGTGTTGCGCGCGATGCCGCTGGAATTCCCCGATGATCCCGGCTGCGACACGCTCGGCCGGCAGTATATGCTCGGCGGCGCGTTGCTCGTCGCGCCGATCTTCTCACCGGATGGCAGAGTGGATTATTATTTGCCCGAAGGCCGCTGGACGAACTTCCTCAGCAACACCGTGGTCGAAGGCGGGCGGTGGGTGCGCGAGACGCATGGCTATCTCAGCCTCCCGCTGATGGCGCGCCCCAACTCGATTGTCGCGGTCGGCGCGAACGACCAAAAGCCGGATTACGACTTCGCCGATGGCGTGACGTTTCACCTCTTCGAGCTGGCGGACGGCATGACAACGTCCGCGTGTGTGCCGACGCTCAAGGGCGAAACCGCGCTCACCGTCACCGCGACGCGCGCCGGGCAGCAGATTCACATACATGTCGAAGGGGCGAGCAAGCCGTGGTCCGTTGTCCTGCGGAACGTCGGTGCCGTGCAGTCTGTGACGGGCGGAGCGGTCCACGTTGATGTGCAGGGAACGCGCATCATCCCGAATAGTGGGGTAGGGGCGCTCATAATTCAGCTATAAAAGTATCTTCTCAAAAACCTTGGGGTGGGGGTTGGGGGGCGGGCGCGTCCGCCCCCCAACCCCCACCTTTCCCCTTTTTATTGAGACGTTATGTGAAAATTATGATTACCTCGCTCAAGAACGACAAAATCAAGCTGGTGCGCGCATTGACGGAGCAACGGCGAGAGCGCAATCGGGAGAAGCTATTCTTCATCGAAGGCGTTGCCGCGATCCGAGCTGCGTATCTCTACGATTGGGACGTGCGCTGGCTCATCTACTGCCCGGAGGTCGAACACACCGATTGGGGCATCGACATCATTGCGCAGACGCCGCCGGAGGCGCGACTGGAAGTGAACGAGTACGTCCTCTCACAGCTCAGTGACCGCGAGATGGCCTCCGAACTGCTGGCGGTCGTCGCGCAACGCCCTGACGATCTGGCGCGCATCCCTCTCAAAGACGATTTGCTCGTGCTGTTGCTGGATCGTCCGGGCAGCCCCGGCAACCTGGGCAGCACGATCCGCTCCGCCGACGCCCTGGGCGCGGATGCCGTCTTCATCACCGGGCACGCGACCGACCTGTACGACCCCAAAACGGTGCGTGCCAGCATCGGTTCGTTGTTCGCATTGCCGGTACTGCGCGTGCCGGAGCATGGCGACCTGGAGGCATGGCTGGCGACGGCGCGCGCGGCGTTGGGACGGGTGCAGGTGGTCGCCACCAGCTCGCACGCCACGACCGCACTCTACGATCACGACCTTACCGACCCTACCGTGGTCGCCATCGGCAACGAGACCGTGGGCCTCAGCCATTACTTCGAGACGTTGTGCGACGCCTACGTCACCATTCCGATGTACGGCTCCGCGACTTCGTTCAATGCCTCGGTCGCGGCCTCGCTTTTCCTCTATGAAGCGCGGCGTCAGCGCGCGCAAAGTGCGCCATCTGGTATCTGATTTACAGAAATCCTTTCAGCAGATGAAGTAGAGGTGTTTTGTATCACATTGGGAAGAAGACCGCTCTGACGATTTCGAGTAAAAGTCTGGACGTGGAGGTGAGCGATGAGGATTGGATTGGCGTTTCTCCTGTTGTTGTTGTTGGTGATCCCGGGTATCCAGGTGCACTCTGCTGCGCCGCAGGCCATTGCCGCGCCGGTGCTTAAGTGGCAGCGCGGCGGCTGTTATAGCTCCTGGTGCGAGACCGGCTGGTACTCGTCGCCGGCCGTGGCCGATCTGGACGGTGACGGCGCGCCGGAAGTCATCGGCTCGGCGTACACGATCTTTGTGCTGGATGGTGCGACCGGGGCCAAAGAATGGCACATGAAGTCCGGCCATGACCGGGGGGAACCGGAGGCCGATAACGTGGGCCGCACCTGGCCTGGCATCGTCGTCGCCGATGTGGATGGCGATCACAATCTCGAAATCGTCACCGCGCACAGCGGCGGGTATGTATCGGTCTATAATCACAATGGATACTTCGAATCCGGCTGGCCTAAACGTCCCTTGACGAACGAACTGCGCGGCCTTTCGGTCTACGATCTGGACGACGATGGCACGATGGAAATCATCGTCACCGCCGCCGTGGGCAGCAAGACGAACACCTGGGTCTACGAGCACAACGGGAGCCTGCGCGCCGGTTGGCCGCAGCTCAACAATGGCCTGGCCTACGCCTGGGGTGTGTTCAACGACAACGCCACCGTCGGCGATCTCGATGGCGACGGGCAGGGCGAGATCGTCGTCCCTTCTGACGTCCACTATATTTGCGCCTACGAGGCCAACGGCGCCCACATCCCGGCCAACGCCATCTACGGCGACAAGGCATGGGGCCGTGTGGGCGTCCACGTCGATCACGCGGTGGACGTGCGCGGCTATGCGCACTGCGGCACCGAGCACCGCCCCAACTTCGCCCACACCCCGTCCAACATGGTCGACGTCAACGGCGATGGCACGATGGAGGTTGTGGCGATGGGAAACGTCTACAATTGCGGAACCAATCCTTACACCAGCCTCTACGAGATGCCCTTTATCTTCAATGCCGACCGCACCCGTTGGAGCGGCGCAGGCTTCGATTGGACCGTCATCCCGGTTCCCGACGGCCTTGCCGCGCCGGTGAGCGAGAATTATGACGTCATCGAGAGCGCGATGTCGAACCCCATCAGCGCCGATCTCGACGGCGACGGCAAGTTGGAAATTCTCTTTTCCTCCTACGATGGGCGAGTTCACGCCTACTGGCTGGACAAGACGCAGCACGGCAACTGGCCCTTCGTGGTGTATCCGCGCAGTGGCCCGCTGCGGTTTGCCTCCGAACCGGTGGTGGCGGATCTGGACAACAATGGTTACGCCGAGGTGCTCTTTACGTCGTGGGTGCAGAAGGGCAGCGGCCAGACCGGCAAGCTCTACGTGCTGGATTATCGGGGCAGTCTGCTGCACGCGGTCGATCTACCCGTGGCCTTCGGCAGCCCAACCTGGAACGGCGGATTACCCGCGCCCACGCTGGATGACATCGACGGCGATGGTGAGCTAGAGGCCGTCATCAACACCGCCCATTCCGGCTTCGTGGCCTACGATCTGCCGGGCACGGCGAACGCGCGCGTCTTGTGGGGGACCGGACGGGGCAGTTACCACCGTAACGGCGGTGTGTTGTACGGTTCGCTTCAAACCTCGACCAAAAGTGTCAAGCCGATTCTTCCCGGCCCCGGCGACACACTGACCTATACGATTGTCCTGCGCAATACCGGCCCCGATTTGCCCGCCGTCCGCGTGACCGACACCTTACCTTCTGGCGTGTTCTATCTGGGTAATCTGTGGGCGTCATCCGGCAGCTACGCGGATACTGGGGGTGTCATTACCTGGAGTGGGGGGGTGACGGCGCGGCAGCCTGTCACCATCACGTTTGGCGTCACCGTTGGGCTGGGCATCATCCAGCCGACCTACATCGGCAATATCGCGCTGATCGACGATGGCGTGGGCACTCTGTGGGAGCGGTCGGCGGGTGTGGTCGTCAATGGATTTGCGATCTACCTGCCGCTCGTGATGCGGTGAATTACCGGTGCCGCACCACCAACACCGGCCTGCCCGCGTGCTCGACCATCCGGTCCGTGATGCCGGGGGCGAAGTAGCGGCGCAGGCTTTGCGCGGCGTAGGTGGAGCCGAGGGCCACCATGTCGTATTCGCCCTCGCGGATTTCGGTGAGAATTTGCTCGGCGACGGGGCCGTGGCGCAGTTTGACGCCGGTTTCGATTCCCTGACTGCGCAGCGCCTCCTGGCAGCTTCGGAGATTGCGGCCTTGCACGGTGTCGGTTTGGAGCAGTGCGCCCCAGGCATCTTCCATTTCCCGCAAGATGGGATAGGTGAGCTGCGGCTCCGGCACAACGTACAGCAGGGTGACCTCGGCGCCGGCACTCACGGCGATGCGCTGTACCATCTCCAACGTGGCGGCAGGATACCACAAGTCGCCGCTGCACAGCAGGATGTTGCGGATTGCTGGGCGGTCGAACGGCACGACAAGCACGGGCGCTGTCACGTGTTGCAGGATGCGGCGGCTGGACGGCCCGCGCAGCCAACGTCTTAGCTGCCCGCGTTCGGTCAGGCCGACGATGACCAGGTCGTAGGAAATCGCTGTAGCCTGCGCGATGACCGCGTGACGCAGTGGCATAGGATGCAGCACAGTCTCGCATGGGATGCCTTCCGCAGTCATGCGCGCGCAGACGTCCGCCAGCGTTGCGGCGAGAGCGGCTTCTTGAGAGGGTTGCTCAAAGGCCCCCAATGCCGTTACGGAAGCTCCGATCAATTTCGCCAGTCGCGGTCCAAACGCCAGCGCCCCTTCACTTTTGGGTGTTCCATCGGTGCACAACAATAGGTTCATGCCTTGTTCCTCCTAGGTTTCCTCCCGCGTGGGTAGGTGGAGAAAGCTAAGATGTGTGTTTTTGGGCACGCGCGCGTGCCCAAAAACACACGACGAACGCTTCAATGCCTCCCCCGCAACTCTTAACTCGCAATCAGTACAGTTCGCCTTCCAGGTAAGCGCGCGTTTTTGGCTGTTTGGGATGCTGGAAGATTTCTTCCGCTGGGCCGTGTTCGATCAGCTCGCCCAGGTACATAAAGATCACGTAATCGGCCAAACGGCGCGCTTGCCGCAACACGTGCGTTACCAGGATGATGGTGTAGCCGGTTTTTAGTTCCACCAGCCGCCCCTCGATGCGCTGTGCGGAAATGGGATCGAGCGCGGACGTAACCTCGTCGCACAGCAGCACGTCCGGCTCCACGGCCAGGCCGCGTGCCAGGCACAATCGCTGCTGCTGCCCGATCGAGAGCGCCGTCGCGGGGGCGTTCAGGCGATCCTTCACCTCGTCCCACAGCCCGGCGGCACGCAACTCTTTTTCCACGATGGCGTTTAGCGCTTCACGCTGCCGCACGCCGTACAGGCGCGGCCCGTAGGCCACGTTGTCGTAGATCGACATCGGCAGTGGGAAGGGGCGCTGCGCCAACAGGCCGACGCGCTTGCGCACGTCCGTCACGTCCACGCCGGGTGCGTAGACGTCCTGCCCATCGAACAGGATTTTGCCCCACACACGCACGTCATCCACCAGCTCGGTCAGCCGGCTGATGGAGCGCAGCAGCGTCGTTTTGCCGCAGCCTGATGGGCCAATGATTGCGGTGATCCGGCGTGCCGGAATATCCACGCTCACATCGCGGATGGCGAGCTGGCTGCCGTAGGCGACATTCAAGCCTTGAATCTGGATCAGGGGATCGTTGGTTGCACTCTCCATAACGCTCCTTGAAAATAGCCTCAACGGATTAAACGGAAAAATATCCGCTAAATTCCGTTGAATCCGTTGAGAAAACCATTTTAATCCTCTTTGGTGCGGTATTCTCCACAGGACTCATTTAGTGGATGATGTGCCGCGACAGGCGGCGGGTCAGGCTGCGAGCGCCCAGGCTTAGCCCCAGCACCATAACTGTCAGCACCAAAGCCGAGGCGTACGCGCGCTCCTGCACTTGCGGAACCGGCGTCCCAAGCTGGAAAAAGACTGCCAGTGGCAGCGACGCCACCGGACGCAGCAATGTGGTCGGCATACGGTCGGTGTACCCGGCGGTGAACAGCACCGAAGCTGCGTCGCCGATGCCCCGCCCGCAGGCCAGCAGAACGGCGGTCAACAGGCCGGGCGCGGTCTGACGCAGGATCACACGGATGGCGGTCTCCAGGCGTGTCGCGCCCATCGCATACGAGACTTCCTTCAGTTCGTGGGGCACCATCAGCAGCACTTCGTCCATCGTGCGGATCATCACCGGGAATTCCAACAGCGCCAGTGCGATGATCCCGCCGAGCAGCGACGCGCGAAGCCCCAACATCAACATCAGTGTGAAGCCGAACGCACCGTAGACGATGGACGGCACGCTCCACAGCACGTCCAGCGAGAGGCGGATAAGGTCCAGCAGCCGGTTGCGCGGGGCGAAGAGGTGCAGGTAGAGGACGACGGCCAGCGCCGGGAAGAAGCTCAGCACCGTCGCCGCGGCCACCAGCACCAGCGAGCCGGTAATCGCGTTGAGGATGCCGCCCTCTTTGCCCAGATAGTAGCCGCCTTTGGGCGTCTGGGTGAGCATCGCCCAATTGAGCGCGGGCAGCCCCTTCACGAGCACCGTCCCCAAAATGGCGACGAGGCTGCCCACCACCAGCGCCAGCGAGGCGATCATCAACCCTTTCATGATGCGCTCTTCGAGATGTTTGTTGATTCTCATCACCAGAACTCCGATAGTCAATTAGTCGTTAGTCGCGTAGTTAAAGAAACTCACGGTAGAAATCCCTCCACCATAGCTTTGAGGGGATCACCAGATCCCCGGCTATATGCAGGAGTCGGGGATCTGACGATCCCCTCCGAGCAAAGCTGTTTATGCCGCTGACTTGATCGCCCGCGTCAAGACGATGCGCGCGATGATCGTGAAGATGAGGACGACGATCAGCAGCACCAGCGCCGCCGCCAACAGCGCCGCGTCGTACAGCGGGATGGACATCATCTCGCCGTAGTTGTTGGCGATGAGCGACGGCAGGGTGTAGGCCGGATCGAAGATCGAGCAGGGGATGCGGGCGACGTTGCCCGTCACCATCATCACGGCCATCGTCTCGCCGAAGGCGCGCGAGAAGCCCAGGACGATGGCGGCGATCACACCGGGGCGCGCCCGGCGCAGCACCACGCTCTTAATCATCTGCCAGCGCGTCGCGCCCAGGGCCAGCGCCGCTTCGCGCATCCCGTAGGGCACCGCGCGGATCACTTCTTCCGTCACCGAGATGATGATGGGGAAGACCATCACCGCCAGCACCACACCGCCCGCCAACACGCCGTAACCGGTGGGATTGTCCGCGCGGAAGAGGGGGATGAAGCCCAGTGCCCGGCTCGTCCAGGGCGTTACGTAATCGCGGATGACCGGCACGACGGCGAGCGTCCCCCACACGCCATAGACGACCGAGGGGATGCCCGCCAGTACGTCGATCACCGGCTTGATGCCCTGTCGCAGGCGCGTGGGCGCGTACTCCGAAAGGTAGATCGCCGTCAGCAGGCAGGGGGGCACGGCCAGGAGCATCGCCAGGAGCGTAACCGCCAGTGTGCCAACGATGAATGGGAAGAAGCCAAATTGCCCGCGCAGTGGACTCCACTCTGACGAGGTTAACAGGCGTCCTAAAGGCTGGATATCCAGCAGAGGCCGCGCGCGGGCGAGCAGGGCCAGTCCAATGGCGATGACCAACGTGGCAGCGAGCCACGTCAGCCCGCCCATAAGGCGTCCCGCGCTGCGGTCTTTCAACCGGCGTAGGTTTGCTCTGTGCGCCATGACGCCGTTACTTCAGGTTTGCCAACTCGGCTTTAAGTTCCGCGTCTGTGAGGGGGATGTAGCCGGTAGGTTCCACAAACGCCTGACCGTCGGTGAGAATCCACTCGATGAAGGCCAGTGTGGCGCCGGTGGGTTTGCCTTTGGTGACGAGGTTGAGCGTGCGTGCGGGCGGCGAAGGATAGCGTCCATCGGCAATGGCGGTCATAACGTCCTTCTTGTCGGCATAAAAGTTTTCGCTCGCGTCGATGCTGCCGTCGTCGTTGCGGTCGAGCGGCAGAACTTGCAGCCCCTCCACCGGTTTGCTGCTGTCGGCGTCGTAAGCGAAGTTGAGGTTGTTGAAGCCGATGCCCAACGGGTCCTGCGTAACCGCGCTGGCGAGTCCGGGGTCGCCGTAGACGGCCACGCCCTGCAAATCCTCTTGTTTATAGTCGCCCAGGAATTGCGCCCAGGTTTCCGCCGCGCCGCAGGCGTCCGAGCGGGTGTAGACGTGGATTTCGTCGGTGACGGCCGTGTCGTCGAGAACCTGTCCCCAGGTTTTGATCTCGCCGCGCCAGATGCCCTTCAACACGGCTTGTGTCGCGCCGCCGGCCTGCAGGCGGGCCAGGTGAGGATTGTTCGCGCTGATGGTGGGCAGGACGGCGTCGCGCACAACTCGCACGCGGAAGGCGCCTTGTTCCACTTCGACGTCCTGGATTTCGCGGGACACCATGCCGATGTCCACGGCGCCGCCGAGCGCGTCGGCCATCCCTTTGCCCGCACCGCCGGCCGAGATGTCGAATTGCACGTCGGGGTAGATCTTCTGAAACTCTTCGCTCCACGTGACCACCATCGGGTACAGCGCCCACGCGCCGGAGATGGCGATGTCGCCTTTGAGTGCGCCGCCGTCTGACGCTGTTTGTTTCCCGTCACAGCCGCTCAGCGCCAGACCGAGCAACCCGCATACGGCGAGAATACACAGCATTTTCTTCATGATATTATCCCTCCACTTTTGTAATTTGAATGCCGGGTGCATTATATCACTTTTGGGATAATGGCCATCGTCACATTATGATGTCTTTTCAGAGGCAGCCAGCCGCTTCTTTAACGGCGTCATTCCAAACAGGAAGCGCATGAAATTGATACGCCTGACGAACACCTCGTACAGCAGCAAAATCAGAGGGAAGGAAATCACGGCGATGAGCAGGAACTTCGCCAGGACGCCCATCTCCAGCGGTACGATAAACCATCCGACGATCAGGATCACGGTTTGGTGGAACAAGTAAAAAGGCAGGACGGCCTCATTGCTATAGGCGAGGAATTTGTTGGTGTGATTCAGATACCTGGCCGCCAGGCTTAACAGGAAGACCATAGCACTCCAACTGGAAACACTCCAGGCTGTTTCGTAGAGGAAGTAACCGAGCGACAAGCCTTGACCGGGTATGCCGCCATCGAATCCCAACGCGAAAAGAGCCGTACCGGCCAAACCCAGGAAGAATACAAACCACATCGGCAGGCAGAACCAGCCGTGGCGTTTGATACTCTCGGTGAAGCGATCATCCCCGGCGACGATGTAGCCGTAGATGAAATACAGTGCATACCAGAGGGTCTCGCCCCACGTTCGACCGCCGGTCATCGGAATCCAGCGCAGCCCCGCCCGGACGATAAAGAGCGGGATCACGAACAGGAATATGCCACCGCGCCGCATCGCCCATTCCGCCAGCCGGTCAATGAACCGCAGTCCGCGCCCGGATTTGAGAAAGAGGAGCACCGGCAGCATGAGCACGGTGACCACGATGAGCATCTGATTGAACCACAAATGGCCGGGAAATCCATAAGGCACGAAGGAAAGCGGGTAGAGCGGGTTGGGGAGGGAGAAAATCTGGCCGGGCAGATTGCGATAGTAGAGCGGTACGTTCTGCCAGAAAGAGCCGGTGAGCTGTCCATGCGTGACGCCCTCGAAGTAGGCTTGCGGCACGACGAGGATGAACAGCCCTACCGTGTACAGGGGAATCACGAGCCGTTTGAATCGCTCGACGAGGTACTGCTTTGTCGTTCTGCGCCTCAACACATAGTTGGTGGCGAATCCGGCGGCAAAAAAGAACATTTCCATCAACCACAGCGAGAGGAAAATGCCGCGCATCACCGCCCAGATGTCGTTTTGCTGTTCAACCGGGGCTTTGACATGCCAGTCCTCCGTACAGAAAAAGCGGGTGCAATGTAAAACAAAGACACCCAGCATGGCGATGACTCGCATCCAGTCGATGTCGTATCTGCGTTCCTTCATGGTTTCATCTCCTTAATGAGGTACAGCGTTGATAGTAAATGAACGGTACAATTTAGATCGTGATTTTGAGAAAAAGGTAACCGGGTTGCTGCATCCCTGCATGATCGACTTTTGACTTGTCACCTCACTTAAGAACAAGCGGCAGATAGACGTAGTACCATCCCGCCAGATTGCGAATCGTGACCACGCGGCCATTGCCGGTATCCGCGACGACGATGTCGCCATCCGCCTCCACCGCCACGCCGCGCGGCGCGTTGAATGGGCCGGTGTAGCCGTCATTGGGTGCGATGTAGGTGGCTGTGACATTGCCTGTGGCATCCAGCACGACGATGCGATTGTTGCCCGTATCAGCCACGTAGAGGTTGTTCGCTGCATCGACTGTAACGCCGGTAGGGCTGCTAAATCCGGCGGTGATGATCGTGTTGTGGCTGAACGTCTGCCCATCGAAGTTCAGCGCCACCAGGCGGTCGTTGCCCTGATCCACGACGATGACCTGCCCGCTGGTGTCTATGGCGATATCCTGCGGGGTGTTGAACTGCCCCAGCAGTGTGCCGGGCGTGCTACCGTAGACCGACAGGAGGTTGCCCATCGAGTCAAACGCCTGGATACGATGCGCGGCGCTGTCGGCGACGAGGATGCGAGTGCAGGCGTCGCTGTTCCCCAGACGCGGAATGTCGCTGATGCGTAGTTCATCGATGGTGGCCTGGATGGTGTCGCTTCCGTCTGGTTGCGATCCAATGTAGAAATCGGGAGCGGCGGGTAGGGCCGTTCCTCCACACTCACTTTGGTCAACCCGCTGGCCGTCCACGTACAGGCTGATGACGTTCTCCGCCCAGGTAAAGGCAATATGATGCCACTCTCCGGCTCGCCAGTGTGCCACATTGGTCGGCGCGCCGCAGCCGCCGCTTCCGTAGAAGTAATCGAAGACCAAGTTGCTGATCGGGTCTTTGCGCAGGTGCAGGCGGTAATAGCCATCGTCCCACCAAAAAAGCGTGTGGTTGCTGCCGCCGTCGCCATCCCAGGTGGGACGTACCCAGAATTCGACCGCGCCGTACGTGTGGGTCAGGTTTCCGGTGACGGGGTAGCTCAGGATATTCGTATTCGTGATCAGCACACCCTGATCGTGATACCCTGTGGTAAACGTGACGCCGGTTGCCATCCCGATTTCGCCTTCCGCTCCAGTGAAGTCACCATCGAAGTGTAGCAATAGCAAAGTATGTGCGTTTACATCATACGGGTCGCCATACGTGCATGGCGGCCCCCACGTCGCTATACCCGACGGCGCGACGAATTGTCCCGGCGCCGTTCCTTCTTCGCCGAAGGCCCACAACGGCTGCATCGTCGCGTCGTAAGCGCGCACCGCGCGGCGAATGTCCCCGGGGAACCAGCCGAAGCCACTGACGACCAAAGGCTCGGCGCTGCTGTAGGTCAGATCGGCGGCGCTGCCCATGTCGTAATGGACGTTGACGAGCCGGTGCGTGTAGCGTCCATCCGGTTGCTGGCGTAGCAGGGGATACATATTCCAGTTGTTGAGTACCGTCCTGGTTTCATTGGGATCAATAACAACGGTTTGGGGAGCGAGTGTGGGGGCGTAGGCTGGCGCGCTGAATGCGCTCTCGCGTCCTTCGTTGTCTACCGCCGTGACGACGTAGACCCGGTGTTGGCCATCTTCCCACCCGCCGGCCCACTCTGTGAAGGTCGTCACGGTGAGCCAATCGCTGGCGACGCTGTAGCGATAATCCGACGGCGTCGCCCGGTACACCCGGTAGCCGGCAGCGCCGGGGGTGGGGTACCAGTCTAGCATGGCGAGCGCCCCTTCGATGCGCACCCGCCTCAGATGCGGCGCGACCGGCGCGTTCGCCGGAGGAACGTGCGAGGAAATGGTGAACGTGTGGCTGATCGTATCGCCCATCCAGTAGGCCAGATTGAATTGGGTGATGTCCATCCAGTGGAACTCCTCGTGCTCCTGGCGGGCCAGGCTGATTAAAAACAGCCCCTGGTTGCCGATGATGTCCACAACGCCGAAGGGATTGTCATGCATCACGTGCCCGTTCTGCGTCACGGTACCGCCGTTGGCAGAGCGATTGGGCAGCGGGAAAACGCCGTTGCTATCCGTCGTGCCGCTGATTTCCGCTGTGTCGTCCACGCCCATTTGACCGGTCGAGTCCCAGGGACCGGTGCGTTGGTAGACTGTCACCTGGACGCCGCTGACCGGATTCCCCTGATTGTCGAGGATGCGCAGGTCGTTCTGCAAGGGGATGTCGAATAGGTAAGAGCCGTAGTACCCATTGCGGTACCCGGCAAAGGTCGAAGCGCCTCCGGCAGAGTGGCTGGAGTAGAGGCGCAGGTTGTTGTGGGGCGCAGTGTCGCCGCCACCCATCAGGCCTCCGTTTGACCAACCAAAGCCGAAGTTGGTGGGCATTCCGTTGTTGTCGGTCACTAAGACATTGGCGGCATAGACGCCGATGGCGTATAGATCGATCAGTGACACCTGGTGGCTCAACTCGTGGATCAATGCCCAGTCGATGTCGGTGGTGGGATCGTACCAGGCGCTGGCGCCGTGGCGGTAGTCGGCGTCTACGAACCAGCCGCCGTCATGTTGCCCGTCTGGACTGGGGGCGGTCGGGGTTATGCCGATCGTGTTGATGCGTACCCGCAGGTTACTTCCCTCTGGAGTAACCGGATAAACGGCGTTGGTAAAATTGGCGTTCATGGTTGCAATCTGCTTTTGCAGCCAGTCCTCCGCCGAGAAGGGATACTTTGGATCAACCGGCGTGTTGTACGCTTCATACATCTCTGGCGTGATATAAAGGCTGAAGCTCATCGCGTTCGTGCGATCTTCGCGGCTGTTGTTGTTTTCGTAGGTTTCGGAAATGACGTTGGCGGGATCGACGGTGAAACGCATGCTATGTTCGCCCAACGCCCGTTGCCCGTCGGGAGAGAGCGCGTGTCCCCAGGGCCAGGTGTAAATCGCCGTGATTTTCGCAGCCGGGGCCAGCGCGGGCAATGTCCCACTGGCGACCTCTGTTCCATCGATGTGCCAGGCATAGTCGAAGGCCGGGCTGGCGACGGTTCCCTTGTTGATGATGTGCGCCGTGAAGGTGACAATCTCGCCCGGCGCGGGCCAGCGCCGGGCATCCTCCGTGCCAGGGCAAAGATAGGGGCGTCCGGGCTGGTTAGGCGCATCATTGAGATACTGCACGCAGTACGCCTTGTACAGCGGCGTGCGGTTGATGAAGGTAACGTCGAGATCGACGCCAGTAGGGGGAGACAATGCCATTCTTTCCCCGCCACCCGACACTGAGAGCGGTGGGGCGGTCTCAGAAGCTTCAGTTGTCGTTATGAGAAATGCCAATGTCGTTAGGAATGCGACGACAATAAGGGGAGAGATCAGGTGAAGTCGGATGTATCTGTTCATCATATACCTCCATTAAGACAGTCTTACAACGAATCAGCCCTAAGTAATATACATTCCATGTGCAACCAGGGTGAAGTGTTCACTTCCGTTTTGTGGGGGTGTCACAATCATCATCTGCGTAAGGATGGGGATTCGGTTTTTGATACGCAGATGTGCATCTATCTCCATTATATGCCTGATTCTTGGTTTGTATCCTATGGTTTACCGCAAACTAGGTGACAAAAGGATATTGTCTGGCAAATAGAAGAAACAGTATAATGTGAATATAGTCGGACGAAGAAAGGAGGGCGCGATGAAGGCCTTGGTCAAGCGACACAAAAAAGAAGGGCTGTGGTTGGAGGACGTTCCCGAGCCGGAGGTGGGGATCAACGATGTGCTCATCAAAATCCACAAGACCGCGATTTGTGGGACGGATGTGCACATCTGGAATTGGGATGCCTGGTCACAGAAGACGATTCCCGTCCCGATGGTCGTCGGGCACGAGTTTGTGGGGACGGTGGCGGCGTTCGGGAGCAACGTTCGCGATTTGAAGGTGGGTGACGTGGTCTCCGGCGAGGGGCACATCGTCTGCGGGCGCTGCCGCAACTGTCTGGCCGGGCGCCGGCACCTGTGCAACCAGACGCAGGGCGTCGGCGTCAACCGGCCCGGCGCGTTCGCCGAATACCTGTGCATCCCCGTCACCAACGTGTGGCACGCCGATCCCAACATCCCGATGGATATTCTCAGCATCTTCGACCCGTTCGGCAATGCGACGCACACGGCGCTGGCGTTTCATGTACTCGGCGAGGATGTGCTGATCACCGGCGCGGGGCCGATCGGCATTATGGCGACGGCGATTGCCCGGCACGCCGGCGCGCGTTACGTCGTCACCACCGACATGAATCCCTATCGCCTGGAACTGGCGAAAAAGATGGGCGCAACCGTCGCGCTGAACATCCGCGAGAAGAGCATCGCCGACGTGCAAAAAGAGTTGGGGATGAAGGAGGGGTTCGACGTAGGGCTGGAGATGTCGGGCAGCGGTCAGGCGTTCCGCGATATGCTGGCGAACATGTGCCACGGTGGGAAGGTCGCCCTGTTGGGCATCTTGCCGGACGACCTGGCGATTGACTGGAACACCGTCATCTTCAACATGCTCACCATTCGCGGTATCTACGGGCGCGAGATGTACGAGACGTGGTATCTGATGCAGTCGATGCTGCAAACCGGCCTGGACATTAGCCCCGTGATCACCCACCGCTTCCACTACACCGAGTTTGAAGAAGCCTTCACCGTGATGCGCTCCGGCAACTCCGGCAAAGTGATTCTTAATTGGCTCTGAGTTCTCTGGATAGGATTTACAGGATTGACAGGATATAGATTTCTTCTATCCTGAAAATCCTGTTAATCCTGTTTAAGAAGAGGTGTGAGTTCTATGTGTGATTCCAACGATGTGAAACGTGCCGTGCAAAATCTCTACGCCAGCGCCCCAGAGCGCGAGTGGCAGCGGATGGAGCGTCACCGCACCGAGTTTGCAGTGACGTTGCGGGCACTCGACGCGCACTTGCCGCCCGCGCCTGCTCGCGTGCTGGATTGCGGTGGTGGGCCGGGCCGCTACGCGATTGCTCTGGCGCAGCGTGGCTACGACGTCACGCTCTTCGATCTCTCGCCGGAGTTGCTGTCGATGGCGCAACAGAAAGCCGCCGAGGCCGGTGTGACGCTAAACGGCTTCGAGCAGGGGACGGCGACCGACCTCTCACGCTTTGCCGATAACAGCTTCGATGCCGTGCTGCTGATGGGGCCGCTCTATCACCTGCTCGACGAAGCCGAGCGCAAGCAGGCGTTGGCTGAAGCCTACCGTGTGGTCAAACCCGGCGGGCCGGTCTTCGCCACATTCATCACCCGCTACGCAGGCTACATCGACGCAGCCGCCCGCTATCCTGAACGCGCCGTCGAGGAAGCGCAGGACTATCGCCACCGTGCGCAAACTGGCCTGCTGCCGCCACACCCCGACGGCGTAGCAGCTTTCACCGCATACTTCGCGCATGCTACCGAGGTCGCACCGCTCTGCCACAGTGTAGGTCTCGACGTGGAGACTGTACTCGGCGTGGAAGGACTGGTCAGTTTGCGCGAGGGACTGATCAACGCTTTGGAAGGAACTGCGTGGGAGTTCTGGGTGGACGTGAATTACCAGATCGCCCACGATCCGACCATTCACAGTGGGGTGGAGCACTTGCTGGCAGTGTGCCGCAAGCCGCATTGGCGTTCTGTACTGAAGCGCATCGTCGCCGGGTTGGATGCGGCGGGCATCGACTATCGCGTTGTTGGTGGAACGGCGCTGGCACTGCGCGGGCTGCCCGTTCCCGTGAACGACGTCGACATCGAAATGGCCGTCGAGGACGCCTATCGTTGTCAGGATTTGTTCGCGGCATTCGTCGTCGATCCGGTGGCCTTCCGCGAAGGCGAGCAGGCGCGCTCGCACATCGGGCGCTTCACTTTTGATGGCTTGCGTGTCGAAATCATGGCTGACCTGCACTGGCGCAAGGGCGACCGGTGGGTGCCGTCGTTCCTGACCACGCGCGCAACCGTTGATCTGGATGGTGCGCCGGTTTCCGTGCTCGAGCTGGAAGAAGAGGCCCTGGCCTACCTGCGCCGTGGTCGCCTGGAACGTCTCGCCCTCTGTCTGCCCCACTGCGACCCGGAGCGTTTCCGCATGCTCTTCCAGGACGCCGTTGCCAATGGGATGTTTTGAGCAACAGACTCAGCCAGGAGCCAGACTACAAAAGTCTCACGAGGCGCTTGCTTAATCTCGTGTGCGCGCTAAACAACAGGTCTGCAAGGCACAATACGTGCTGAGACTTTTGTAGTCTTTGCCAAGGTGTAATGCCGAAGAGGTATCTGTGAGATGAGAAGTCAACGGCTTTTTGTTACGATACTGCTCGTTCTGTTGCTTGTGGGATGCACGCACAGCACGCCAACCTTGCCCCCACTAGTAACGAATATCCCGTTTACCGAGACCCCGGCACAAACGCCCACACTGACGCCGACATCGATAATGACGCCACTTCCGTCCAAGACGCCCATACCAGAACTGTTGGCATCGCCAACGCCAGATCTCACGGATTTCGAGTCGCAAATGTGGTTTTCTTCATCCCCGGATGGGCGATGGAGCGCGCAGACGACGGCGCAATTCCCCACCGGCAGCGCTGGCGGGAGCTATTATACGCAGTTGACCGTGTCACAGACGGATGGCAGCTTTGAGTGGATCATTGTGGATGCCTGGGAGGAATGGGGGTTGGGCTACACAATTCCACAAGTCGTGCAGTGGTCTCATGATGGACGCTACCTGTATTTCACCAATCGACCGGTTCCCGACGGATGTGCCGTGTTCGTCAATGGCTTGGATTTGCACCGGTTCGATCTGAGTGATGGGAGCGTGACGGAACTTGTGCCGCCCGCCGGTCTGTGGTTATCGCTCTCGCCGGATGAGACCACACTGGCCTATATCGGCTATGCAGGTCGTGGGCTGGTGATCCGCGACCTTGCGACCGGGACCGAGCGTGAGATGCCATTGTCACCAGGCCCAGATTATCAAGCTGGGCACATCGTCTGGTCGCCGGACGGCGCGGCACTGGCATTGACCCTGGCCCTCCGGCCTTGCACTATAAATTGGGCGGACGCCACATCCATTGTATACGTCAATGTAGTCACGATGGAGCAAACCACATTGCTTGCTGAAGACCGGCGGTTGTTCATCACGCTGGAATGGGCTTCCGAAAACCGGGTGTTGCTGCGCGATAACGACAACAGCGAGTGGCTGCTGGATGTAACAACGGGTCACGTCACGCCCCAATAACATCTCGCCGATTCCCCCATTCGCTGTTTCGCTCATTCGCCATTTCATGGTACACTCTCCCCTGATGAAAAAAGCCAATGTGCGCATCAAGGGCCTGGTCGCGCTGATGAACGACGTCCGCGAGCGGATGAGCGCGGGGATTCCCCCAGAGCGCGCCGACGACTTCCGCGCGATGGTGACGGATGGCGTGCGCACTGTGGAAGCGATCTGCCGCAAAAATCACATCACGCCGGATGCGTTGCCTGCTCCGTCGCGCCGCGCTTACGCCTATCTCAAGGGTCTCGATCTCAAGCATCTGCCGCCGCCCGCCACAGGCGAGATGGTCGCAGGTGGGGTGGCCACACCCAAGACCGTCCGCTTAACGGGCGTTGTCGCCACCTGCGATCATTATCTTGTAAAGTTCGCCCTGCTGACGCGCGATAACCCTCCCGTCTGGGATGCCGATCAAGTCGATGTGCGGCGCCTGACGACTGAATTGCGTGCCGACGCCGAGGGCATCGCCGCGCTGTGCCGTGAGGAAGGCGCGACGCCCGCTGACCTGCCGACGCAATCGCGACGCGCTTACCAATGGCTGGCGTTCCTCGGTGATCCTGACAACCTGGCGGCGCACCTGGCGACGCTGACTGAAGCGTACCGCACGGCCAGAACCGGCGCGGCGCAAAAACCGTTGTCGCTGGCGCAGCGCAAACTGTCCCTGCACATCGAATTCTACGCCACCAGCCACCTCTATCGCTCACACATCGAAAGCGACGGCATCACGATCACAGCCAACGAAGGCTTCATCGGCGCGCCGTATCCGGTTATCCAGGCGCTGATCTACACCGCCCTGCGTCATCCAGAGAAGAAACACGCGGCGCAGATCAAGGCTTACAGCGCGACCGATGCCTTCGACGAAATTGTCCTCTCACTGGAGATGATGACCGCCGATCTCTCGGTCAACACGCAGGGGCAGCACTACGATCTGGGCGCCGTCTTCGACCGGGTGAACGCCGCTTATTTCGCCGGTGCGCTCTCCTCGCCGCGCCTCACGTGGAACAAGACGCTGACGCATCGCAAGTTCGGCCATTACCAGTTCAATACCGACACGGTGATGTTGAGCCTCTCGCTCGACGATGCCTCCGTCCCAACTTACGTGGTGGACTTCGTGATGTACCACGAATTGCTGCACAAATCGCTCGGCGTCAAACTCGTCAACGGACGGCGGCATGCCCACACCACCGACTTCCGCAACGCCGAGCGCCGCTTCGCGCAGTACGATAAGGCCAAAGCCTTCCTGTCCAAACTGGGTAAACTGCACCGCTGAAATACGGGATGGTACACGGATTTTGCGGATGAACACGGATTTTCTTTTGGTTTTTATCCGTTAAATCCGTGCTGATCCGTGTACTAAATTTCGGGAGAATGACCACGTATGATTGACATACCTGCGAAAGATAGCTGGGAAGCGCTTATGCACGATGTTATCATGTGCCGGTGCTGCCCGCGTCTGGTGACCTGGCGCGAGGAGGTGGCGCGTGTGAAGCGGCGGGCGTTCCGCGATGTCGAGTATTGGGGCAAGCCCGTGCCCGGCTTCGGCGATCCGAACGCGCGGTTGGTCATCGTGGGGCTGGCGCCGGGCGCGCACGGCTCCAACCGGACCGGGCGCATGTTCACCGGTGACAGTTCCGGCGACACGCTCTACGCGGCGCTGCACCGCGCGGGTTTTGCCAGCCAGCCGACGGCGACGTCCCGCGACGACGGGCTGACGTTGTACGACACGTTCATCACCGCCGTCGGGCGCTGCGTCCCGCCGGTGAACAAGCCCACACCGGAAGAGCTGGTGAATTGCCGTCCCTTTCTAGCCCGCGAACTGGCTTTGCTGCGTCAAACACACGTCATTCTTGCGCTCGGGCGCATCGCCTTCGACGGCGTTCTGCTCTTGTTGCGCGAACAAGGTCTCGACGTCCCCGCGCTGCCCTTCGCTCACGGCGCAACGTACCCGTTGCCTGCGCCGGGCCTTACGCTCGTTGCTTCGTATCATCCCAGTCGCCAAAACACGCAGACCGGGCGGCTGACGATGGCGATGTTCGACGCGGTGTTCGAGCAGATTTGCGCGCAGCTTGGACCGGTCTCCTGATCGTGCCCGCGTGAGGAGGAGCTTTTGACTTCGTTCCAGTGTGGGTATAATTGTTTACATCCTGGAAGATGTCCACAGGAGGCGCTATGATCGAAGTCACACTGGAAACCCTGCAGATGAGTCTCGTCTCTCCGCACCGGATTGTGGTGTTGCGCGAGGTTGACGTGGAACACTATTTGCCAATCTGGATTGGGCCGTGTGAAGCGGAGGCCATCGCCAATCGCCTCAACCACATCGAGATTCCACGTCCGCAGACGCACGATTTGCTCGTCCATGTGCTGGATGTGTTGGATGCGGACCTGCTTTATATTCATATTAACGCGCTCACCGATAACACCTTCTTCGCGCGGCTCGTGCTAGACGTGAACGCACAACGTGTCGAGGTCGATTGCCGTCCCAGCGACGCCATTGCCATTGCTGTGCGCCTGGACGTCCCCATTTATGTCGCCGAAGAGGTAATGGAAGAGGCCGGCGTGTACCCGGAGCGCGATCTTATGCCACAAGGCCAGGAAGATAAGGATTTGAGCGTTTTTCGCGATTTTCTCAGCACGTTGGATGACGCATCGCCGTCGAACAAGGATGGCTAACATCACAGGGCCAATGAAAGCGCCGGTATCGTTATGACCACACCCGATAAAACCGTACCCCACAATATCGAAGCCGAGGAAGCCGTCCTCGGCGCTTTGCTCATCGACCCAGAGGGCATTTTTCGCGTGCTGCCCTTTTTGCGGGCCGAGGATTTCTACCTGCAGAAACACCGCTGGATTTATGAGTCGATTATCCGTATCCACGACCGCCGCGATCCCATCGATTTCCTCACGCTGACGACCGAGTTGGAACAGCGCGAGCAACTGGAAGCTGTCGGCGGCGCGGCTTACATCTCGCAATTGATCAATGCCGTTCCCTCTGCCGTCAGCATCGAATCGTATGGCCGATTGGTCGAACAGACCGCCGTCCGCCGCCGCTTGCTGGACGCTGTCAGCGATATCGCCCGCCTGGCCTACGATGAGAAACTGCCCATCGATCAGGTGGTGGACAAGTCCGAGCAGTCGCTCTTCGGCGTTTCGCAGCAGCGTGCCACCCGCGATCTTCAGCCTATCCAGGAAGTGGTACAGCGTTATTACGACCGCGTGGAATACCTCTACGCGCATCGCGGCGAGCCGATGGGCGTCCCCACCGGATTTCACGACCTGGACCGCGTGCTCGGTGGCTTCCAGCGTTCCGATTTACTGATCCTGGCGGCGCGGCCCGGCGTCGGCAAAACGTCGCTGATGATTACCTTCGCTTTGAAGGCGGCGGAGAAAGGGCGTACCGTCGCTCTGTTCAGCCTGGAAATGTCGGCGGAACAGTTGGCGCAGCGCATGGTCGCTGCCATCAGCCAGATCGACGCGCAGCGCCTGCGCCTGGGGCAATTGCAGGACGACGAGTGGCCGCGATTTGCGGATGCCATCGGTCATCTCTCGGACCTGCCCATTTACATCGATGACACCCCGTCCATCTCGGTGTTGCAACTGCGCACCAAATGCCGCCGCTTGGCCTCCGAGCGCCCGCTGGAGATGGTGTTCGTCGATTACCTGCAACTGATGAACTCCGACATCCATTCCGACAACCGCGTGCAGGAAGTGTCCTACATCTCGCGCTCCCTCAAGGGCATCGCCCGCGAGCTGGATATCCCGCTGATGACCGCCTCGCAGCTCTCCCGCGCCGTCGAACAGCGCACCGACAAAAAACCGGTGCTGTCGGATTTGCGCGAAAGTGGCTGCCTGACAGGTGAAACGTTAGTCCAGTTGGCTGATGGGCGGCGCGTGCCAATTCGAGATCTTGTGCAAGATGGACATCAAACAACGGTTATGGCCTTCAATGAAGAGACTGGAAAACTGGAACCGGCGCAAGTACAAAAGGCCTGGCATACCGGCGTTAAACCTGTTTTCCGGCTCGTAACCCAGTTGGGCCGTCAGGTGAGAGCCTCGACGAATCACCAATTTCTCACGATTGAAGGATGGAAACGGCTTGATGCTCTAAAGCCAGGCGAATTTATCGCTTTGCCGCGTACTTTGAACAGCGTAAATACTCTTGATACAAGCCTTAGCGACACCAAAGCCGCATTACTAGGGCATTTGCTAGGAGACGGATGTACACTGCCACGACATGCTGTGCAGTATACAACCAATGATAGAGGGTTGGCAGAACGGGTTGCAGCGTTAGCCAGTGCGGCTTTCGGCGAAGTGGTTGATCCCAGGATCGTGCGTGAACGTCAATGGTGGCAAGTCTATCTTAGTGCTTCTGAACACCTTACGCATGGCAAACGCAATCCCGTCGCTGAATGGTTGGATGCTCTCGGTGTCTGGGGGTATCGTTCCTTTGAGAAAAGAATGCCGGCAATACTGTTTACGCAATCGGAAGGTACCATTGCTCGATTTCTACGTCATCTGTGGGCTACGGATGGCACTATGGGAGTCTTCGGTAAAAAGAGGCCGCGAGCTGTTATTGCTTACGCTACGAGCAGTGCCGGTTTAGCTGAGGATATTCAACACCTTTTACTTCGATTTAGTATCATTTCGCGGATTTCTCGAGTTCCTCAGAAGCAACCTGGACGAGATCAATGGCATGTGACCATCACAGGCCGGCCCGATGTACTGAGTTTTCTTGAAAAAATCGGCGTGTTATCTACAAAGCAGTCCGCCGCACAAGCTATCCGTGACTTTTATCAGGATAAAACTCATAACACTAACCGGGATGTTATTCCTAAGCAAATCTGGCGATCTGTTATCGAACCGGCGCGACAAAAGGTGGAGATAAGCCAACGTGAATTTCAAGCTGCATTGGATATGCAATACTGCGGGACAACGCTTTACAAAAGCAATTTGAGCCGTGAGAGAGCTTTGCGGATAGGACGAATTGTTGCCAGCGATGAACTGATCAACCTTGCCCAAAGTGACATCTATTGGGATAAAATCGTCAGCACCGAGCCGGATGGTGAAGAAGACGTTTACGACTTGACCGTGCCTGGACATCATAACTTCGTCGCAGGTGACATTATTGTGCATAACAGCCTGGAGCAGGACGCGGATATTGTCATGTTCATCTACCGCGAGGAGATGTACAACGAGAATACGGAGCAGCCCAACATCGCTGATTTGATGATCTCCAAACACCGCAGCGGGCCGATCGGAACCGTTCAGCTCTACTTCAATAAGCGGCTGACACAGTTCCTGGACGCTGCCACGGTGCCGCGCATCTCTGACCCGGCGATCACGCCATAGCACGTTAACGTTCCAACGTTGTTTAAGGAGTATTGTGACATTGACTCGTTTTTCCGGTTTCCCGGAAGCCAAAGTCGCCGTCGTTGCGTTGCCGGACCTGGTCTTCACCGACCTCGTCCCGCAGATAGATGACCTGGGGGAGTTAAAGGTGACGCTGCTCGTGCTACGGCGGCTGGCGCAGATGCAGTCTGACGCCGCCCCATGGATCACGCTGGCGGAGTTGCAGGCCGATCCGGCGATCCGCGCGGCTCTGGGGGATGCTGTGGACGCGCAACTCACGGATGCGCTGGCCCGCGCGGTGCAGCGCGGCGTGCTGCTCGTGGCCGAGTGGCAATTAATCGGCGGGCCGGTGGAACAGCGTTATCTCGCCAACAGCCCGCGTGGACGTGCGGCGCTGCGGGCGATGCAGCGCGGCGTCGAACCGGCGCGCACCGTCAAAACGACGCGGCCCAACATCTTCGCCCTTTACGAGCAGACAGTTGGCCCGCTCACCGCCATCCTCAGCGAAGATCTAATCGACGCTGAGAAAACCTATCCGGCGGAGTGGATCGAAGAAGCGTTCCACGAAGCCGCCAGCCGCAACAAACGCAACTGGAAATACATTCACGCCATCCTCGAACGGTGGCGCACGGAAGGAAAAGATGAAGTCGATAGACGAGATCGTGAAGCAGATCCGCGACGCTACATCGAAGGCAAGTACAGCGACCTCATCCAGCACTGAGCGAGCGGGTGCTGCTGTGGGCGCCACAGCCGGCGATCTGGCTGCCGAAGGTGCGCTCGCGTCACCATCGCGCTCGATGTTGGGTCGCCCGGACTGTCCGCTTTGCCAGGGGATGGGCTACGTGCGGCTGGATGTGCCCATCGACCATCCCGACTTTGGCAAGCTGTTCCCCTGCACCTGCCGGGCGCGGGAAATCCAGGCGCAGCGCAGCGAGACGCTCAAGCTGTCGAGCAATCTCGCCACGCTGGAGCGCTTCACCTTCAAGACGTTTCGTCCGGAGGGCCACGGCCTTTCCCCGGAACTCCAACTGAACCTGCGCCGCGCTTATGAAACGGCGTTGGCTTACGCGCAGCGCCCCGCAGGCTGGCTGCTGTTGCGGGGCGGATACGGCTGTGGCAAGACGCACCTGGCTGCTGCCATTGCCAACATCGCCCTCGATCAGGGATCGCCAGTGATCTTCGTGACCGTGCCCGATCTGCTGGACTACTTGCGCGCGGCCTACGCGCCCACCTCGCCTACCAGCTACGACCGGCGCTTCGAAGAAGTGCGCACCGCGCCCTTGCTCATCCTTGACGACCTGGGCACGGAACACGCCACGCTCTGGGCGTTGGAAAAGCTCTTCCAGTTGCTCAACTATCGCTACATGGCCGACCTGCCCACCGTTATCACCACCAACCGCGATTTGGAAGATATGGAACCGCGTTTGCGCTCGCGCCTCGGCGACCCGAATCTGGTGCAGATCTCGACCATCCTCGCGCCGGACTTCCGGCAGGCGGGGGTGGATCATACCGAGTCCAACCTCAACACGCTGCCCTTATACGCCGATATGACGTTGGATGATTTCGATCTGCGGCGCGGCGAACTGGATTCAGTCGAAGCCGACAACCTCGAACGGGCGCTGGAACAGGCGCGCGCCTTCGCCGCCAATCCTGTGGGCTGGTTGACGTTCACCGGGACGTATGGCTGCGGCAAGACGCACCTGGCGGCAGGCATCGCCAACGCCCGCGCGCGCGAAGGACACCCGGCGCTGTTCGTCGTCGTCCCCGACCTGCTCGACCACCTGCGCGCCGCCTTCAATCCGCAAAGCCCTATCACCTACGACAAACGCTTCGAAGAGGTGCGCCGCGCGCCGTTCCTGGTGCTCGACGACCTCGGCACGGAGAGCGCGACGCCGTGGGCGCAGGAGAAGCTCTTCCAGTTGCTCAACTATCGCTACGTCGCCAAGCTGCCCACGGTGTTGACTACATCGCGTTTAATGGAAGATTTGGATCCCAAAATCCGTACCCGGCTGCTCGATGTGAGCCGCTGCATTGTCTTCAGCATCCTCGCGCCGGGTTATCGCGGGGGTGGGGCATCGCCGCGCCGCGCCAAATCCACCCGCACACGCGCGAACTCAAAGTAGCTATTGCAGTGTAGAACATTTGTGCTATAATTAAATATAACCGTTTGTTTTGTGAGTAATTTGTTACATCCATTGCGCTCTACAGGCGCAAAAGAGTATTTTGAGGTGTTTTTTGGGTGCAGGCGCAGCCCGCACCCAAAAAACACCTCCCATTTGCAATTCTTGATTCATGATTCTCGATTCTTTTTAAGGAGGGCTAGTATGGCTGACGAAGGACGACAGAAAGTATTAGACCAGACGGTCGCGCAGATCAAGCGCCGCTTTGGCGACGGTGCGTTGATGCGCCTGGGCGAAGCCACACACATGAATGTCGAAACGATTCCCACCGGATCGCTGGCGTTGGATGTGGCGTTGGGCGTTGGTGGCGTACCCCGTGGACGCATCACCGAGGTCTACGGGCCGGAAGGCTCTGGCAAGACCACGATTTGCCAACACATTGTTGCGGAAGTGCAGCGTCGCGGCGGCGTCGCGGCCTTTATCGATATGGAGCACGCGCTCGATCCCAGCTACGCTGCGCGTTGCGGCGTGGATATTGAGGGCCTCTACATCTCGCAGCCGGACACGGGCGAACAGGCGCTTGAAATCGCCGAGACGCTGGTCCGCAGCGGGGCGGTGGACGTCGTCGTGATTGACTCGGTGGCGGCGCTCGTTCCCCGTGCGGAAATTGAGGGCGAGATGGGAGATTCGCATCCCGGCCTGCAAGCGCGCTTGATGAGCCAGGCGCTGCGCAAGCTCTCCGGCGCAATCAAGCAGAGCAACACCATCATGATCTTCACCAACCAACTGCGCGAGAAAATCGGTGTGATGTTCGGCTCGCCGGAGACCACCAGCGGCGGGCGCGCGCTCAAATTCTACGCCTCGGTACGGCTGGACGTGCGGCGCGTGACGGCGATCAAGACGCAAGGAGAAGTGACCGGGCATCGCACTCGCGTGCGCGTGACGAAGAACAAGGTCGCGCCGCCCTTCCGCGTGGCCGAATTCGACATTATGTTCGGCGAGGGCATCAGTCGCGAGGGCGATCTGATGGACGTGGGCCTCGAACTGGATGTGATCGACAAGCGCGGTTCGTTCTACTATTACGATGGCGAACGCTTCGCGCAGGGCCGCGAGAACGCGAAGGTCTATCTCAAGGAGAATCCGGAATTTGCCAACGTACTCGAGGACTTGATTCGCAAAAAGCTGGCGGATATGAAGGATATCCCACTGGAATTCGGCGCCAATGTGGACATTGAGGAAGGAACAGCGCTTGAAGAGGAATATTAGAACGCTGAGGGAACAAACGCTAACTTACCTGCACGATTGAATCCGGCGATTCAAGCCTTACTTGCGACGCTTTTATGTGGTTTATGACAGCGGCGGGAGCGGCGGCGGTTTTCCTCGCCAAAGAGGTTAATGATGGGGGCAACGCTAGTAGCGCGTTGCCCCTTTTTTGTTATATGGCCTGTTTTACTGGACGAGTTGCACGCTAAAGTGATCTAGGACACGCTGGATGGGTGTGAAGATGGTCACGCTGGAGGAACCGGCGAAGAGGAGGCCCACCGCGCGTCGATCCATATCGAGGATGCCGGAGCCGGAGTCGCCAGGACTGCTCATGCTGTTGGTGATGATCTGATCGGCAAACATCGCGGTGCGCCCGACATAGTCCACGCTCACCGTCACGTCAACCTGGGTGATATAGCCATAGGTTAGCCCGGTGGTCCGCCCCATTTTTTGCACTTGCATCCCCAGGGCCGGCGTATTCACGCCGGTGGGCACGCCCAGGCCAAGGATCGCCGGGCTGACGAGATCGGGCGCATCCGGTTGCGCGAGTGCCGCATCCATCGCGTTGACACCTGACGTCTGTTGCACGGGTTGCAGGCGGTGGCTGGAGCCGGTCACACGGGCGACGAGGTTGAGCAAAGTAGCGACGCTGTTAGCGATCGAGCACTGTGACGGGTTTTCGCCGAAATCCAGTGCCATGAACTCGGACAGGGTGGCGATGCGATCGCTGGCGGTCCCGCCATCGGTCGGACCGGGCTGATAGATGGGATCGCCGATTCGTCCTGCGTTCGAGTTGGCCAGGACGTGATTGTTGCTCAGAATAAAGGGCGTGCCATTGCGCTGCACGAGCAAACCGAAGGTTCCTGCCGTGATATCGCGGTGGCCGATGGAAATGCCGGGTTGCGCAGGGCGATAACGGTCCCTGGGGCTTTCCGGCATCTGCGCCTGGATGCGTCCGGTTTCCACGACGTCGGTCGGCATGCCTTCTAGCGTTTTGGGGATGACGTTCTGCGGCGTCAGCAATTCACGCGAGACTTTGTGAGTCACGGAGACAATGAGGCTGAGTTCGCTGGTGGTTTGTCCCTCACTGACTTTGTAGCCCAATCCGCAGGCTACGACATTCTGCCGCTTGAATAGATCAGGCAACACCTGTTGATAAATCTCACGCGCTTGCGCCATAATGTGATTGCTCATCGCTCCTCCTCTCGAAAATTGTTACAAGTTTCAGGTTGCGAGTTGTCCCATAGCCGTATTCCGCCCGTAACCCTTACTCCTTACTCCTCTCCGTCGCTTCTCTGCGCTTTAACCTCGCCAATCGCCTCTACCCACACTCGTACGCCATCGAGCGTGTCGGGGATGCGGTCTTCGGGGCGTAGTTGTTCGAGGGGGACTTTGCGGGTGACGTTGACGATCAACGCGGGGCCGCCTACCGGCCGGCCATTCCGCATCCGTAGTCCAATGCCTACACCAACGACGTTGGCTTTCTTCAGCAAATCAGCCTCATAGCGCACCTTGACAGCTTGGATGCGCTTGATCGGAGTGTCTTCATTTGTCTTTGGCAACATATCACGCCTTCTTTCACTACTATTGTGCGAACCGCGCCGTAATCTTCAGTCGGATAGTCTGAGCGACGCATCGAAACCCTGCGCCCAAAGAAGCGCGAAGATTCCGCCCAGACCGCCCATACAGACCCAGAATCCCCAACCGGGGCCGACCGGTGCAGCGTGCAGTGTGCGCAGTGCGGGCAGTAGCCGGGCGAACGTCGCTGCGGCGGGTAGTCCGGTGACTGCGAGCCACGCTAGTAGAATCCAGGGCCGGTAGCGTCCCAGACGCGGCGCGAACCATACGGCCCCCGCCGCCGCCAGCATCGCGCCGACACCCCACCAGAAAGGAATACGCCAGCCCGGTGTGTGCCACGCGCTCACGACTTCGGGGTAGGGGGGGAGTGTCGCCAGGGCCAAACCCGCACCGGCGAGTGCGCCACCGATGCGCCAACCCATGGGCGCATCGGCCAACAAAATGGGCAGCAGAATCGCCAATCCCACCAACGGCAGTCGCAGGGCTTGCAGGTTCACCGACAGCGCGCCGGTTTCGATCTCCGGCAGCAGGCGCAGCAGGTCGAAGAGGTCGTAGGCGTTCCAGGCGAGCGCTGCGGCCCGGCGTCCCACCCACGGCCCGAAATAACCGACGAGGGCAATGCTCCACGCCGTCAACAATCCTATTTGCACATAGCGCTTCCAGCCCGGCATCATTTTTCCAATTCCCCAATCTCTCTACGGTTGTGAGAGCGAAAAGTTGTCGAATGCCGTCACTGCCGTTTCACCACGTTCGACTGCGTCGGCAAAGAGCGCCACGGCACCGGCCTCGCGCAGTGTATCGTTGGTGTGTGTGGCCAACCGCTCGCCATTCACCGAGAGGGATAGTGCGTCGCCCACGCAGCGCACCTCCAGGTTGTTCCGTGCTTTGCCGGTGTGGATGTTGTCACTGGTTTCGGGACCGACCAATGGCGTAGGCGCACCGTCATCGACTAGCATAATCAGATAGAAGCCATCGGCACTGATCGCCAGCAGATAGTAGTTTTCCTCATCCTGTTGACGGCAGATCACACCCATCCAATTGTTCAGCGTTCCCTGAACGTGCCGTACCTGCACCGTCGCTACGACATCGGTGTAGGTTTTGCCCGCGAGTGGCGCGTACACGCCGATGCCCTTACCACGATCTTCAAGGTAAAGCTCTCCGGCTTGGGCGTAGACGGCGCTTTCTGCCGTTTCGAAGCGCGCCCAGGCAGGGTTGGGCGGTTCGAAATCGTCCGTCAGCGGGGGCGTTGTGGATGTCGCAGCAGTGGTGGCTGCCGTCGGTGATGGTGACGTGGTAGGCGTGCTGCACGCTGCAATCAACAACAGAAGCAGGAGTGTGAACAGGTAAAGTGTTTTGTGCTGTGAAGCGGGAATCATGGTTGTACCTCTGTATTTTTGGCTCGTCGTCCATCGCTTCTATAGAATCGTTCGAAGATGTGTGGCTGCTTGACGACTTCCATCTGTTGTTGGTCCGCACGCTTACCGGCTGCCTGCATCGCGTGAGCCGCCGAGGCCTCATCTCCTGGCGGTGCAACAAACAGCAAGCGCATCTGGTTTTGTGTTAAGTGTTTCATAGCTAACCTGGATCAATCAATCGTTTTCATTGTAGCACAGTTTTTGTGAGAGTCATGGCCCGTCTGGCTTACCATGGATTTTTGGCCCAGAGCGGCATAAGGGTTGGAAATTTATACGTCTTGCAAACTCTAACCGTCTTGGTTATAATATAAACGTCTTGAGATATATAGCGAGGAAAGGTTTTGATGGTGAAGCAGATGCACTTGCGTCGGGAACATCCTAATGCTGGCTTGGGCCTTTATTTACGTCGCCAGGCTGATACGCCTCTGCGTTACTTGTTCGAGCAACTCCTGCAGTTTCTCTTCGGTTGGATTCCTACACCCCTGGGTATGGGATTGCGTGCCGCTTTCTATCGCTTGATGCTGAGGATGGAAGGACTGGCTGCCATTGAGCCTGGCGTCAGGCTGCGTTTTGCTAATCACCTGCAATTGGGACGTGGTGCGTATCTCGATCAGGGGGTGTACATTCACGCTTGTCCACAAGGCGTGACGATTGGTCCTGGCACATTGGTCATGCATGGGGCGGTGCTCCATGTCTACAATTTCCGCGATTTACCCCACGCAGGTATCCGTATCGGCCGAGACAGTCTTATCGGTGAGTACACCGTGATTCGCGGACAGGGCGGTGTGACGATTGGAGATCGGGTCTATACATCCCCAATGGTGCAGATTATTGCAGTCAATCACGTTTTCGATGATCCGCAGCGATCGTTCGTGGAGCAGGGCATCACGACAGAAGGGATCGTGATCGAGGATGATGTGTGGATTGGCTCCGGGGCGGTGATCACGGATGGAGTGCGAGTGGGACAGGGTGCGGTGATTGCGGCCGGCGCCGTCGTGACCAGGGACGTGGACGCCCACACCGTCGTCGGAGGCGTGCCGGCCCGGCTTCTCCGCGAGATCGACGGGCGAACAGGCTTGCAGCATGGCGCAGTTTACATGTCAACCGAATCGTCCATGTAGGTTGGCCGTATGGACCGGAGAACAGGACATTAGGTGTATACCAAGGGGAAAACCAAACCGATAACGGTGCTCGGTGGATGATTGTGAATTTGCCATACAGTTGCACTATACACTAACTTTTTTTTGTCGATTCGCTGTATTTCATAATCAGCAGGGGAAATGTAATTGGGTTTCGAAGCCCCCTGTCGTTGAATAATCATGAGCTTTCTGACCAGCGTGCTTGTCGGAAGGGCGGAGCGTGGATAAAGGAAGAGCAGGTCGGGGTATGAGTGAAGACTCGCTGATTACGCTGGCGGATACAGGTTTGGGTACCACTTATGAGCGGTGGGCGCTTAACCGTGTGCTGCAGCGTATCCAGCAAGCATATCAGATCCAATCGGTCCTGGAAGGGCCGGGCGATGGCATGACCGGGATTGCGGGGATCAACTCGATTATCTTGGGGCGCCAGGGAATTCCGGTAACGCTGCATCTGTTGGATGCATCCGAGGCCGCCTATGCCGAAAGTGTGTGGAACATTCACGCGCCTCAAGCACCTCTTGAAATCGTTACCGGTCCCGATATTCGTTTTCCTGACCGGTCGTATGATTTGGTCTGGAACTTCAATGTTTTGACGTGCGCCCCGGATCCCGGTGTGCTGCTTGCCGAGATGACGCGCATCAGCCGGCGCTATGTGTTCTTTTGTGTGCTCAATGCCGGCAATTATTCGTTTTGGCTGCACCGCCTGCATCACAAGGTCGCCAAGCAACCGTGGGATCATGGGGATGTGGCCTTGATGCGACCGGCTCCATGGCGGGCGTTGCTGGCCGACAAGAATCTGCGCCTGTGCGAGGCCTTTTATCTGGATTGTCCCTGGTGGCCCGACATTGTCGATCCGGCTCAATTGCTGGTAGACTTTCTTCCCTTTCTCAAGCGTGCGCCGCAGAAAGCCAAGCCTGAAAACCGTATGAAGTGGGAACCGGAGACACTCCCTTATTTCGATCCGGTACGCTATCCCGAAATACACCATAAGATGCAACGTCTGGCATTTTTCGAGAACAGTCGATTCCCGTTACTCAAACGACTGTTTGGTCATCATTTTGGAGTTTTGGCGGAAAAGTTATGAACTCAATGGTCGGTGTGCTGGCTCGCATTCCGTTCTTCAAACTGTATCGTTGGGTTAATTGGCCCAGGATGCTCCCGGTGAATGTTACGCTGACGCCATCACCGCGCTGTAACTCGCGTTGCCTTACCTGCAATATCTGGAAGAAACGTGAGAACGAGCTGACACTTGAAGAGTGGGAGAAGGTGTTACAGTCGTTGGGTCAAACGCCCTATTGGTTCACAATCAGCGGCGGCGAACCCTTCTTGAACAGCTTGACCGTTGAGTTGGCCCAGATGGCGTATCGACTTTGCCGGCCCGGTATCATCAACATCCCGACCAATGCCATCCTTGGCAGCATCCCTGAGCAGGTGGCGCGTATTGCCGAAAGTTGCCCCAAAGCGCAATTGATTATCAACCTTTCCCTGGACGGTCTTGGTGAGAAACACGACCAAATCCGCGGTGTACCTGGCAATTTCGTGAAATTCGAGCGCACTCTGAAGGCGTTATTGGAACTGCGGCAAAGCCTGCCTAACCTGGCGGTCGGCATTCATACGGTGGTTTCCGTGTTCAGTGTCGGTCACTTGAATGAGGTAATGGCGTATGCCGACGCATCGGGGGCGGATCAGTTCATCACGGAGATTGCGGAATCGCGGGTGGAATTGGATACCGTTGACTTGCCGATTACGCCTGCGCCGGAAGTCTATGCCGAGGCCATCGATAGCCTGATAGAACACGTTACCAACCGTCGCTATAAGGGGATAGCCCGCATCTCGGAGGCATTTCGGGTTGAGTATTACCGGTTGGTCAAGCGTATTCTTAACGAGAAAGCGCAACTTGTGCCTTGTTATGCCGGTTGGGCAAGCACCCAGATTTATGCTGACGGCACTGTCTGGCCTTGTTGCGTCCGTGCCGACGACCTAGGCAATCTGAGAGATGTTGGCTATGATTTCCCCGCTATTTGGTTCGGCGAGAGGGCTGAAGCAGTGCGCCGCAGCATCGCAGCTAAAGAATGTTACTGTCCACTCGCCAACGCTTCTTACACCAATTTGCTCCATGATATTCCGACGTTAGCCCGGGTGGCGACGAAAGTTGTGGGGTCCTCAGCGGTTCTGCAGAGGATAAGAGATGTTTACAGCAGATGATCTTTCGGTAGTGATTCCTTGCTATAACGGCAAGCAGACAATCCTCGCTTGTCTGGAGTCGCTCTATCATCAAGATGAAGCACCCGGCGAGGTGATTTTAGTGGACTCCTCTGCGGATGGTACGCTGGAACTGGTGGCGAAACATTACCCGGAGGTGCATTGCTTTCATTTCCCGTATCGTGTGTTTCCAGGGCCGGCCCGCAACCAGGGCGTTGAAATCGCCAAGGGCAGAATTATCGCTTTCATCGATGCTGATTGTATCGCCGCGTCCGATTGGACTGCTCATATCGCGGCGCAGCACGCTGCCGGTCATCAGATTGTGGGGGGAGCCGTAGAATTAGGTAACCCCAATAGCGCGTTGGCTTGGGCGGGACATTTGATGGAATTCCGCGAGTTCCTGCCAAAGGGGCCAGCCCATACGATGATGCATGTGCCAACCTGCAACATTTCCTATCGGAGAAATCTGCTTGAGGAATACGGAGGTTTTCCGGATTCTTACTACCCACAAGAAGATCTATTGTTTAACCATCTATTGCATCGTAATGGCTTCACTATATGGTTTGACCCTGCGATCCGCGTCAAGCACTTCTGCCGGGATAATTTGATTGGCTATCTTTCACATCAACACCGCATAGGAAGGGTCACATGCGTGACGTTATCTCGCACCCAAATGCAAGGCTCTGAAATTTCACGTCGTCCATGGCTGGCATGGCTCGCTGCACCCGGTTTAGGCATGCTTAAATACCTGCGTACTACTACTGCTTTCTTCGGTTTCGCACGGGCAGAATCGTTCAGACATCCTGGCTTGCTGGTGGTATTGTTGCTCGGTTCCATCTGGTGGGTACGCGGTTTCGCGGCAGGGGCGCGAACCGGTCTGAGCGGCATTCGTGGGGTTATTGATCCTGAGGAAAACATTTTCATCTTGATGAAACAATGCTCGAGAGACCAGGACGACAGAGAACCTGGAAATTAACAAGATCAGCAAATTTGACGTGCCGGTACTGGCATTTCACTTGTGCTATCGATTTGCCCGTTAATCGGCAAGCGGTGTGGTTGTACTTGAGGACGGTTTTTGGGGTTAGCGAGTGCGACTTAACATAAACATCAGGTTTTAGTCTCAAATTGTGAAAGAGGTATTTATGGCTGACTGCAAATTCCCGCTGGTTGTACTCCCGACCTATAACGAGATCGACAATCTCTCCCCGCTCGTTCAGGCTGTCCTTGACCAGGATGTTGCCCTTGACATTCTTATCGTTGATGACAACTCGCCCGACGGTACGGGAGATGTTGCGGATGAACTTAGCTGCGCCCATGCCAACATACACGTGCTCCATCGTCCTCACAAAGAGGGATTGGGACCGGCTTACATAGCCGGATTTAACTGGGCCATGTCCGGTGATTACGATTGTGTCTTTGAGATGGATTGCGATTTCTCGCATGATCCGATCGAATTGCCCCGTTTTCTGATCGAAATACGCAACGCCGATCTCGTCGTCGGTTCGCGCTATGTGCGGGGTGGCAGTACCCCGGACTGGGGGCTGAACCGCCGTTTTCTCAGTGTGGGGGGGAACCTGTTCTCGCGTGTGTTACTGCGGCTCAGGACGCACGACTGCACGGGCGGCTATCGTTGCTACCGGCGCGAACTGCTCCAGCGCATTCCATGGGATGCAATCTCGGTTCACGGCTATGGCTTTCAGGTCGGCGCCGTCTACTACGCTGAACGGTTAGGCGCCAGGGTTAGGGAGTTCCCGATCAAGTTTTGGGATCGCCAGGTTGGACGCTCGAAGATGTCCCCGGATATCGTCCGCGAGGCGTTCAAATATGTCTTTCGTCTGGCTCTCTGCGATGTAGGTCTGATGCGGAGCACACCCGGCGCGGTACCGGCGTCCAAAACCCTACAGAAGTATATGTCGTAGATGGAACCCTAGCTGATGCCTGCGTTATCACCGCTACACATATTGGTCACGGGGGCAACCGGTTTTATCGGGGGACGCCTGGCGCGCTATCTGGTCGCACAAGGACACCGGGTGCGGGCGCTGGTCCGCCGCGAGACGCTGGAATTGGCGGCGTGTGGCGTGGAGCCAGTTCGGGGAGACATCGTCGATGCTGACGTAATGTATCCTGCACTGCGGGGCGTTGAGGCAGTTTTCCACTTGGCAGCCGTGCGGGATGTGTGGGGCACGCCGGAGACGGTTTACCGGCAGGTCAACGTTGACGCGACGCGTTCCTTGCTCGATGCGGCGAAAGCATCCGGCGTGCAGCGCTTTGTCTACTGTAGCTCCGTCGGTGTGGCGCGCTATCCGGGCAATTTGGTTGCCGACGAGACACTGCCTTTTTCAAAACCAACCAGCCAGGTGCTTTACCATCACACCAAAGCTCAGGCCGAGCAGATGGCGCTCGATGCGCAAGCCATTGTGGTACGCCCGGTGATTACCTATGGTCCGGGAGACGAGAATGGCTTTGTGACCCGTCTGATCGCATTGTTAGCCCAGGGACGATTTGTGGGGATAGGAAACGGGCGCAACCACGTGGACCTTGTCTACGTGGATGACTTGATCGCCGGGATGCTGGCCGCTCTGCAGAAGGGTGCCCACGGACGTGTCTACATCCTCTCCGGTACAGCGCCGGTCGAGGTGCGCGTGTTGTTGGATCAGATTTGCAAGCTGCTGGGACGGAAACCGCCACGCTTGTCCATACCAACGTCCGTCGCACGGCTGGTCGGGTGGGGGATGGAGATGTTGTGGAAGGGAGTCCTCAATCCGCTGGGGTGGAACGACCATTCGCCTTTCATCACCCGCGACAAGGTCGCGACGTTGACGGTGGATCGCGGCTTCAGTCACAAGCGGGCGAGTCTGGAGTTGGGATACCAGCCAAGGGTAGGGTATGGCGAGGGTTTACAGCGTACTCTGGAGTGGATTCGAGCGCAAGCCGCTGGTTAGCTCGAGTTTTTGATGGGGAGGCATGATGAAACAGGCCAGGGATGGAAGCACTCAACTCACTGTTGTGCTCCACGGTGTGCGGCTGACGCTGCACTCCGAACGGGATGATTTCATTGCCTTCGCTCGCGCCTATCTCGCGCCGCTGATAGACAGCACTGTTGAGTCGGACAATAAAAGCGTGTCGCCACACATTCACGTCCAGATGACGTGGGCCGCGCACGCACCGGCGAGCGAATCGTCTGACGATATGGAGCAGTTGGGGCGTCGCCTCCGGGCCGGGTCGGGGAGGCTCCGTTTCACCGAAATCTGGCAGTTGCCGGGATTGGCGCTGGATGTGACGTGGCACGATGAGATGTTGACCGTCCATGCTGCGTATACGTGGCCGTCGCGGCGAGCGCGTTGGCTGGCGTCGTTGCTGCCGGCAGCGCGGGAACGCCTCTTCGTGGGGCTGATCTATTACCTGGTCTACTTCCCGTGGGCATGGTGGCTCGAACGAGAGCGCGGTTGGACGTTGTTGCACGCGGGGGCGGTCGCTGCGCCGGCCGGCGCGGGGATGTTCGGTCCGCAGGAAGGTCTGATTCTCGCCGGACTACCGGGTTGTGGCAAATCTACCACATCGTTGTCTTTCTTGAACCAACCGGAGTGGCAGATTGTGTCGGATAACCTCGTATTCACCGATGGTCAGCAGGTTTTCGCCTGCGTCGAACCGATCCACGTGGACGAGAGGACGCGCGCGCTCGTTGGCGACGGGGACGCGTTGAGCGGACGCGTGTGCTCGACCGGACGGCGCTTTTCGCATGGGAGACAGGATTACGAAGTGAGTGCAGCGGCGCGCACTCTATCCGCGACCCCGCGCGCGTTGGGATTCCTCCATGTGGGGCATGAGACGACAGTCCGTCGCCTTGATTCGGCGGACAGCGCGCGGCGCTTGTTGGCGAACGATCTCCTGGCCAAGGAGTGGTTAACCTACCAGGAAAGCGCTGCCGCGCTGCATCAAATCTGGCGTGACGTTGGTGACCAGGAACGGCGCCGGGCGAACTTGTTGGCGCTGGCACAATCCGTGCCGTGCTATGCCGTGGCTGTAGCCCGTGGCGAAAACGTGAGTCGCGCGGTTTCCACTATCCTTCAGACAATGGGGGCTGACATTTGACCGCGAACGGCCGCAAGACGCCCGATTCCACTGTGTTCGTTCTGGCTCCGCCAGAACTGCCGCCGGATCCTCTGGCGATACAGACATTGGAACGGATCGGGCAGTCGGGCCTGCTGGCTGCTCCGCCAGTGGCGCTGCCGGATTTGCACGTCAAACCGCGTTTGGAGACGCCGTCCAGCACGGCGACGGCAACACGGGATACCATCGTGTTGGGTCTGACCAGCCCGTCGCCCAACTGCGGCATGGCGCTGGCCCGCACGGCGCTGACCGTAAACGATCTAAATCCCGCATCGGTGGATGCACTGTTCGGTATGCTGGCGCGTCGTCTGCCATTTGGGAAACGCCCGTCGCCGGCCCTTACCATGACCGAGATGCTGGATGTGCTGAAACGCGGCGCGGCAGCGGCTGTCGAGCTGTATGGATTGGATCCGGTCACGCCACACTACATGGATCAAGAAGGTAATGCGGTGTCACCCGAGGCCGAAATCGCATCTGTGCAACGGGCCATTCCCGCTGCTCTGATAGAGATCGGCAGATGGGAATTTGGGCAAGTAGGACGCGGAAATCACTTTCTGGAACTGCAAGTGATCGAGGAGATTTGCGATGCGACCGTCGCACAGGCTTGGGGTTTGACCACGGGGCAAGTCGTCGTGATGTTCCACGCTGATTCCGGTCATCTGGGGGCTTTTGTGGGACGGCTGTATGCTCATCGGCGGAAGAACAGTTGGCGGGGCCGGTTGTACGAATGGCGGATCAAATTGCCCTTCCAATTGACAGCGGGGCGCCCAGGTCGTCTCTGGCAGCGCATCACCTACCATCTCCTACCCCGTCGCTGGACGCCCATCCCGGCGGATTCGGAAGAAGGGCAGCGGGCACTGCTGGCGCTTCAGGCGGCGGCGAACTATGCTTATGCTAACCGGGTGGCCGTGCTGGCTGCGCTACAGGAGGGCATACAGATGGTGTGGAGACCGCATTGCGCGCCACCGATGTTGCTCTGGGACGCACCGCACAACGGCGTCCGGCGCGAATTGTTGGGACCCGATGGACAAGCGTTGTGGGTGCATCGCCATAATGCAGCCCGGATCGCGCCGCCATTTGCCCTCCCGGCCGACAGCCCATACCGGGAAACAGGCCAGCCGGTGCTCATGCCGGGCACGGAACGGATCGCGTCGTACCTATGTGTGAGTGGAGCGGAAGCCGCAACTTCCCTCTATTCGGTAAATCATGGGGCGGGACAACTGGCGATGCGGATGGGCAAACCGTCACCAGACGCCGCGGCGACGCGCGTTTACGGCTATGATGGCCAGCCGCCTGTTGAACGCCCGCACCTCTCCGCTGATGGTGTGGTGGCGGTAGTGAAGGCTCTGACCGGTGCCGATCTCGCGCGTCCGGTTGCCCGGCTGCGACCGGTAGCCGTATTGAAAGGGTAGGGTGCGCGCGTGACGTTTTTCCGCAACGTATTAGGAACTTTCGGCACAGAGGTCCTCACCGTCGGATTCAATATGCTGCTTGGCATCCTGACCGCGCGCCTGCTGGGGCCAGAGCGACGCGGTATCCTGACGCTGGTGATGACGTTGCCCCTCACGCTCGTCCACTTTGCTGACTTGGGCGTTTCGCAGGCCAACATCTACCTGATTGGACGGCGCAAACGTCCGGCGGAGGCCATACTGACCAATTCGCTCGTGATTGCCTTGGGCAGTGGCCTGGTCATTGCCGCTGTGCTCTGGCTATTACGCGATTGGGTGCTCGATACGCTGTTGCGTGGCTTGCCGGCGCCTTACTTCGCCGCTATCCTGCTGTTGTTGCCGTTGCTGCTGCTCTACACCTACTGGATCGCAATTCTGCGCGCCTGGGAGCGTTTCCGCCTGGTCAACCTGTTGCTGTTGTTGATGCCGGTCTCGTTGTTGATTTGTGTGACGCCGGCGTTGCTGATCTTCCAGGGGCGTGATGACAGCCTTGAGTGGGCGACGGCGGCTTACCTGGGTGGCAGTCTGTTGGCTATCGGCGCAGGTCTATTCGTGGTCGCCCGTCAGGTGCGTCAGCAGTCGATGGGCCCGGTCAGACTGTTCGATCGTTGCCTGGCCCGTGAGTCGCTAGGTTACGGTTTGAAATCCTACGTTCAGAATCTGATGGGGCATCTGGCTTACCGGTTGGATATTTACCTGGTGGCGTTGTTCCTCGATCCGCGCGATGTGGCCTTTTATTCCATTGCTGTTTCCATCGCTGAACTGGCGTGGTATGTTCCCAATTCTGTCGGCATCGTTTTGTTTCCCAAACTCTCCAACGAGGTCGAGGAACGTATTCACCCACTGACGGCGGAAGTCTGTCGCCATACCTTTTCCATCACTTTGTTGATCACAGCAGGGGTGACGATTGCCGGCATCATTGGGATCCCCCTCCTGTACGGCGCTGAGTATCGACCGGCAATCTTCCCGTTGTTGGCGCTGGGGCCGGGGATTGTGGTAATGAGCCTGTACAAGGTGCTGACTCGTAACTTTTCCAGCCGTAATCGGCAGCAAGTGTCTGTGATTACCGCCTTGATCGGTCTGGCGCTCAACGTCATTCTCAACGTGTTGTTGATCCCGCGTTTTGGCACAGTGGGTGCGGCCCTGGCCTCTTCAGTCGCCTACGCGGTGATGAGTGTGGCCCTGCTGATCGCCTTCCGGCGGGAATCCCAGCTCACGTGGCGTCAGATTGCCTTGCCTGGTCAAGATGACTGGAAACGATACACGCAACTCGGTCTATACCTGCGGACTAAATTTCAGGAGCGTAGCAAGCCAGATGCCGGATAGGTTGAGGGATGTTATAGTGGGGAGGAAACAGATTGCATGACGAAGCATATACATAGACTGGTGAAATTACCAGAAGAGGAAAGTCCTTCTACCGTTGCGCGTGTCTTTGAACCTCGTTTACCGGCTACTACTCAGTATCTGTTACTCGCGTTTAGCATCCTCATTGCTCTTGTGCTACGTTTCTACAAGCTGGGTGTATGGAGCTTTTGGATCGACGAACTCTGGTCGATAACGACTGCACTCAAGTTGAGAGCCTGGAGGGACGACTTATTCCAGTTTCACGTTCTTTTTTATTACATCATTAAGCCTGTCCTAACGTCCCTTGGCGTCACCGAGTGGAGTGCGCGGCTCGTACCGGCTGTGATTGGTGTCGTGTCCATCCCAATCCTTTACATCCCTACAAAGAAGATATTTGGCCCGTGGGTGGCGATCTTCGCGGCCTGCCTGCTGGCGATTGCGCCGTGGCATCTTTTTTGGTCCCAGAATGCCCGATACTATACTCTTTTACTACTGTTGTACAGCCTGACGATGCTTCTATTATACCGGGGATTGGAGACGGACCGGTTGCGGTATATTATTGCCGCCTGGATTATTTGGCTCCTTGCTTTGCTGACGAATCTGACAGCCGCCTTTCTTTTACCGACTATCCTGGTTTACGTGTTTTTATTGAAAGTACTGCCTTTTGAGAAACCACGTGGACTTCGTCTGAAGAACTTGTTCCCCTTCGTTTTGCTGCCGCTGGTCTATGTGTTTTACGAAGTCTATCGGGTCGTGTTTTTGGGCGAAGAACTACTCATCTCAAAGCTTTTAGCTTTCTTCTTCGTTGGCCAGCGTCTTATCTCTCTGCGCGTGGTAGCTGGGGTCGTTTATTACGTAGGCGTTCCGCTTGTGTGTCTAGCCCTGCTTGGCGGGGTTTGGCTTCTGCTGGAGAAGCGGCGTTCTGGACTGTTTCTTATGACGGGTGTCCTGGTGCCGCTTTTGATAGCGATTTCCCTTTCAATGTTCGTCTATGTTCACGATCGCTATGTTTTCTTAACGCTGCCGCTGTGGCTCATATTGGGTGCGGTCGCCGTGCAGGGCATCGTCTCGCGCATCGGGGGACATGGGCGTATCCTGGCGTTGGGTGTTGTCCTGTTGCTTCTGGCAGATCCGCTTGCTCAAAACTGGCTCTATTTTCATTATCAGAATGGTAACCGGTGGGATTGGAAAGGGGCTTTTGCCACGGTGCAGCAGCGCAAAGCTGAAGAAGATCCGGTCGTGACTACCTGGTGGGAGTTGGGCAAATATTACCTCGATGGTGAGGTCATATCGATGAATGAACTCGACCCGGTTGCGGTCGTGGAGCGCGACCAACGGATGTGGTTCGTGGACGACGGTTGGGTAAACCCCGCGCTATCAACGTGGCTTCAGGAAAATGGCGAGTTGATTGACGTGCGGGATGTGCAGATGCCAGGCAAGGCTTTCGTGGTGCGGGTCTATCTTTATGACCCGGAACAGCCACGAGCTGGTATGCCGTGAGCGCAGTAGAACGGTGATGACGGAGGGTATAGTGCAATGTCCAAGTGGTTGAATGGTATTGCCCGTTTTATCCGCTGGTGGGACTGGGGGCCTGGAAAAATACCGGTGCTCTGTACAGTTTCGTTCTATGTCGGTCTCGCTAACCGTGAGGTTTCGACAGCGTTCATTCGTGATTTTATCCTGTTTATCGCTTTTGCTGTGCTCCATTCAGCTCTGGGGTACGTGGCCAACGATTGGGGGGACCGCGAGCTAGATGCTCTTCATGGCAAACCCAACGCGTTCGCTTCACTTACCCGTGATCAGGGGCTTGCGGCTCTGGCAGGTTTGTTGTTTTTGTCAGTGCTGTCTGGTTTGCCCTTTGTTCTGCGCCCAGCGGTACTCCCCTTGTGGATGGGGTGGGTTTTCTTTGCCCTGGCTTATTCCCTTCGGCCACTGCGGCTCAAGGAGCGCGGCGCCTGGGGGCTGACCGTTTCCTCTTTAGCTCAATGGTGCTTGCCCACGCTGCTGACCTTTGCGGCGTTCAGCCGATTTGGCGGTTGGGATATGATCGTGTTCACGCTGGCCATCACGATTAGTGGTGCGACACTGGAAGTCTCCCACCAGCGGTATGACCGGGTGCGCGACCTGAGTACCCAAACCGGCACCCTGGGCAGCCGGATGCAGGCACTGAAGCTGGACCGGCTCCTTGCGATTGCGCTCTTTCTGGACAAGATCGCGCTTGGGGCTGTGCTCGTCGTCATAATCGTGAGGCTTGCCTCATTGACTATCGGTCCTTGGTCGATCTCGCCTGGCCTCCCACTCCTGGGAATTTATCTTGTCCTGTTTGCAGTCACGCTGTATGAGATGGCTCAATCACGGCAGTCTGGCACACTCCTCGATCCATATTATTCATCCCAACGTAGTGCGACGAAATTCTTGCACGAGACCTTGCCCAATCTGGGTATCCCTACTTACCTGATGGCGCTGGCGACGTTGTATCAACCTGTTAATGGTTTTTTGCTGTTCGCTTTTCTATTCTGGCGACTGGTGTTGGGGCAGGCGGATTGGCGATGGCTGCCACGAAAGTTGCAAACCTGGCTGGCTCGATAGATACCAGCCTGTCGTAA
>DAIUDK010000012.1:28435-62448 GCA_036845725.1 Chloroflexota bacterium | reverse complement strand
GAGACTCGGCTGCGCGCGAATCAGGAACGCGCCCGGAGCGATATTGTGGGGCGAGTGCGGGCGATGACCAGCACCGATGCCATCTTGCGCAATGCCGCGCGTGAGTTGGGGTTGGCGCTGCAAGTTGAACGCAGCCGCATTCAATTGCTGCCGCCCGGTGAAGGGCGCGCGGAAAGTCAACCGCAGGAGTGAATAGAGTCGGTATGAAGCGACGTTTGAGTCTATTGGAATTGATTGTCATCTTGATGTTAGTGGCGGCCTGTGGTCCAACGCCGTCTCCGACGCAGCCGCCAAAGGTTGTACCGGTGCATACCACGCTACGCCTTTTCCTGGTCGATAGCTACACCGAAGATGATTTCTGGTCGCAGCAGGTGCGCGTTGGAATCTTGGAGACGTTAGCGCGTTCAGGATATGCTACCGTTGATGGCACGCTGGAGCTGGAAACCTTCTATATGGATATGCGCCATGTTTCAGCGATTGAAGACGTGAAGCCGGTAGCACTCCAGGCCATTGAGCGACTCGTGGATTTTCAGCCTGATATCGTGATAGTGTCTGGTGAAGAGGCGACCCGCACCGTCATCCCGTTGTATGTTGACTCTACCTTGCCTTTCGTTTTCTGTGGATTTGTCGGCGATCCGTCCTCGTATGGGTTGGATCTACCGAATGTGACTGGCGTTGTGGAGGTGCTGCATCCTGTACAGACTGTCGCAATGGCTTACGCTTTTGTCGAAGACGCGCAGCGCTATCTGCTTCTCAGCGATGGTTCGGTTTCGGGTAGAGCCCGTGCCCTATCGACCTATCTGACTTTGGGACAGAGCGAGTATGGCACATCGACGTTTTCGTTTAAGACGGTAAGAGAATGGTCGGACTGGCGAAAGACGGTATTGACGGAAGGCAAGGAAGTGGATTTCATTTTGTTGGCAGGCTCCCAGGGTGTTGTCGACGATGCCGGAAGTCTCGTCGATGAACGAGATGTCATAGCCTGGATGTTCGCTTACTCTCCTGTACCGGTCTTTGCTTTGTCCAACTATGCTGTCGTTAATGGTGCTGTGGGTGGATTGGTTTCTTATGGTTATGAAGAGGGTGTTTCTGTTGGGAACGTTGTGCTTAGACTTGCCGCGGGTGAGATGCCGGCCGATATTCCCATCCGTGGGCCGGAGCGTAACTTGCTCGCAGTTAACCTGGCGTCCACGCGCCGCTGGAACCTGCGAATTCCCATCACATTTCCGATTGCGGCGCGCATTTACGGCACCGAGCTGGCGGCACAAGGAGGTCAATAATGTCATCTAAGGGCTTGAGCCTGCGCTGGCGTATGATTTTGATTATCGCGGGTATCCCTTTGTTGTTGCTCATCCCGGTGTTCATCTACGTTACCAGTCAATACCGGGACGCCTATCGTCAGGCTTATTGGGGCAAAGGGGACTTGATCACCATTCAGTTACAGCAGACGATAGAGACTGTCGCGCCTTATGTCGAAACGATTCAGGATGCGCCAGGATTGGCGACATTTTTGCAGCAAATTGTGGCGAATAACCGTGAGTTCGACTTCTTGGCTTTGGTCGATAACACAGGATTGGTGATCGAACATTCCATGCCTGGCCTCAAGGGAACGCAGCTTGCTGTATTGGCCGGGTTGGATATGACGGCGCCAGAGTTGCGGGAAGTTCCAGGATTTGGGCCCATCTACCTTATTTCGCGCGCCGTGCCTATGCCAGGTGCCCCGAGCCGTGTGCTCTATATCGTAGTCGGCGAGCGGGCCAGCATTGTCAATCCATCGATGACGGCTCTCATATGGGTTGGCGTGTTAGCGGCAGTAGGCCTCATCCTGTTGCTGCACTTCTCGATGCTTGGTCTTGTTCTCAACCCCCTGAACCGTCTGGTCGAAGGGACCCGTATCATCGGTGCCGGAAATCTGGAGTACACTGTCTCCGTTGAACGGGACGATGAGATGGGTGTGCTTGCCCAAGCGTTCAATGACGTGACCGCCCGGCTGCGCGATGTGATCAGTGGCCTGGAGGAGCGGATTACCGAGCGCACCGCCACGTTGGAGCGCCGGACGCTGCAATTGGAAACCATCAGCTTAGTCAGCAAAGAAGCCTCGCAGGTTCGCAACGTCGTCATGTTGTTGGAGACGACGGCGCACGCTATCTCGGATCGATTCGGCTTCTACCATGTAGGTATTTTCATCCTCGACGATGCTAAGGTGTGGGCCATCCTGCGTGCCGCTTCCTCTGTGGGTGGGCAGCACATGTTGACGCGAGGCCACCGCTTGCAAGTGGGGCAAACGGGTATCGTCGGCTTCGTCGCCGCTTCTGGCAAACCGCGTATCGTCTTCAACGTCGGTGAGGATGCGGTCTGGTTCAATAATCCGGATTTGCCGGAGACGCGCTCGGAGATGGCCCTGCCACTTAAGGTCGAAGATGAGGTTATCGGCGTGCTGGATGTGCAGAGCGATGTTGCTGAAGCTTTCACCGATGACGACATCAGCACCTTACAGTTGTTGGCCGATCAATTGGCCGTGGCCCTCAACAACGCGCGTGCGCTGGAAATGATGGAAGGCGCGTTGGCCGAAGTCCGCGATATCCAGATCGACTACAGCCGTCAGGGTTGGGCACGGATCGCGGCGCAGTCACGTCCCATGGCTTACGAGTATGACCGGGTAGATGTGAACCCGGTTCCGCCACTGCCCGTACCCGCCGAATTGCGCGACGGGTTGGTGACACGTGCGCAATTGATGGACGGGGGCGTGCCGGTGATGATGGAAACTCTGCGTGCTGGCGACCGGGTGTTGGGCTACCTGGGCCTCGCTGATTCGCAGCGTATCTGGTCTGCTGAGGAACTATCGCTGGTCGAAAGCGTCAGCGAACAGATCGCGTTGGCGTTGGAAAACGCACGGCTCTTCGAAGAGTCGCAGCAGAGTCAGCGCCAGCAAACGCTCATTAGCAATGTGCTGCAGGTGGCCTCCAACCCTGAACTGAGTTTCGAGGACGTGCTGACCGAGATTGCCCGCATCCTCGCGCAAGCCCTCGGCATGGCGTCCGGTGTCTACACCTTCCCTGTGCCCAATGTACCGCGCATTCAACCGCACGCCGTCCTCACTCCCGACGGGCAGAGGTTGCCGTTCCCAGAGGAAGTGCTCACGCTTTCGGATGAACACTTCACTTTCCTGCGTGGGTTGCGGCGTGCGGAGCTGGGGCCGGTACTCCCCCTGCTAGGTGGTATGACTTTAGCCCCTGAAGCGCAGGAAAAACTTGCCTCCTTCGACTTTAGGCGGGTCTTCTACGTTCCTCTGGGCAGCTCCGGTGCCCAGCAGGGCTTCATCGTGATGTTGCAACATCGGGATAACGTGCTGCCCCTCGATCCTGAAACGCGCGCCCTTATCCAACGTCTGGCAAGCCAGATTGAAGTTGTGTTGGATAACCTGACCCTGACGGAAGAAACGCAGCAACGTTCTGAAGAACTGCGTTCGCTCTACAATATCTCGTTGGCCTTGAGTGAACTGCTTGAACCGATGGATGTGCAGGCGGCCATCGTTGAGCAGGGCGCGAAGTTGTTCAACGCGGACGGCAGTAGTTTCTTCAGTTACGAACCAGAAACCGCCACCTTGTTGTTGTCGTTGGATTATCAAGACGGCAACTTCGCCGACAAACTCGGTTTCCGTATGCCACACGATGCGGGATTGGCAGGCAAAGCGATCTCATCCCAGCAGGCGCTCTTCGTCGAAGACTACAACGTGTCGGAAAATCACCTTCCGTTCTATGAAAATGAACGCTCCCATGCGGTTATGGCAGTCCCCTTGATCGGGCGTTTCGGTCCGCAAGGGGTGTTGCTGCTGCGCTCGGCAGAGGTTGCCGCTTTCGGCGACCGCGAAGCACGTCTGGCTAACCTCTTCGCCCAACAGGCGGCGGCGGCGCTGGATAATGCGCGGCTGAACAAAGACGCGCAACGCCGCGCTGAGGAATTCTCGTTGCTCTCACAAGCTGGTATTGAGCTGCTCCCGATCCGGGATATGGAGCAGCTTCTGGCACAGGCTGCCGATTGGACCCGCCGTATTTTTGACGTGCCGCACGCGCTTATTTTCCTGCGCGACTCCGAAACCGGCGCGTTCGTAGTGGGTCGTGCAGTTGATGTCTCAGAGTCTTCCGTGGATGAGTCCGCAGACACGCACCCAAGCCCGGGTGGTCTGACTGAAACGATTTTGGCGACGCGCCAGAGTCTGATTGTTAAGGATACACGGGAAGACACTCGGGAAAGCAGCCAACGTCTGGCCAGTAGCGGATTGTTCTCGCGTCTGGGCGTGCCCCTGCGCGTCGGCGAGGATGTATTGGGTGCAGTGCTCATCAGTGCAGTGGAAACGAACAAGTTTGGTGAGAGTGAGTTGAATCTGCTGGAGTTCCTGGCCACGCAGGTCTCTTCGGCGATCCAGAATGCCCTGCAGTTTGGCCGCACCGAAGCTGCGTTGAGTGTGGTGCGCCGGCAGGCGCGTTACCAGGCCAACGTCTCGCAGGCGGCGGCCTTGCTGACCGAGCGCGGCACCGAAGCGACCGCCGATGTGTTGCTCTTGCTGGGTGAGGCTTCCGGCGCTGCGGGCGTGCTCTATATGGAGTATCACGCGATCGAGGACGCTGCCCTTTCGGCCTCTTCGGGCAACGGAGATGAGGGCGCTGCGCACGCCTCACACTGGCTGACGCGCGCGATGTGGACGGCTTCTGCCAACGGCCCTGATGAGACCAAACTGCCTCCCATTCCGCTTGAACATGTACAAGCCTGGGCGGATGAACTTATTGGCAGACCTTACCTGGTGCTCCATCCTGATACCCTCCAGGCCAGGGAGCGCAAACTGATGCAGACACTTGGGCTTAAAAACCTCTTGGCGTTGACTGTGCGCGGCGAGGCGCTTTATCCCAACGTCATCCTGTTGGGGCGCGCCTCCAGCGATGCAGTCTGGGAGGAAGAAGAAATCGTGGCAATGCAAACTGCTGCCGCGGCGCTCTCCAACACCATCGCTCGCGAACGGGTCTTCGAGGAAGTACAGGCTTCGCGGACCGAGACTGAGGCACTCTATCGTGGTAGCGCCGAGCTGAACCTGGCGCAGACCTATGACGGCATCCTCAATGTGGTGCGGTCGCATACCGCTCTCGGTGAAGGCGCCCATCACGTCACCCTGCAACTCTTCGACCGCCCGTGGACGGATGAACTAGAACCAAATTATGCTGAGGTCGTGGCCCATTGGACGACGACCGAGATTAGCGCGCTGCGCCAGCGTTTCTACCTTGCGGACTTCTCGCTGGCGCGTGAGATGGCGCGTAATCCCAGTCTGACGTTCATCGATGACCCTGAGCACGATTCCCGTCTTACACGACGAAATCGTGCGCTGTTCTCCCGTATCTACGGTGCCAAGAGTGTCGTCTTCGTGCCGTTGATTGCCAGTGGGCAGCGTATCGGCTTTCTGCATGCGATGTATCCGGAGTCAGTGCACTTCTCCGATCAGGAGCGCCGCCGTCTGGAAAGCCTGACACAGCAAGCCGCTATCGCCGCACAGAACCGTCTGCAATTGCTGACAATTGAGGCACGCGTCAACCGCGAGCGGATGATCCGCGAAATCACAGAACGCATCCAGGCCGCGCCGGATGTTCAGGGGGTATTGCAGGCTGCCGTGCGTGAGCTGGGGCGCGCCTTTGGCACGCCGCGCAACATCATTCAATTCCGCCCGCCGCAGGCATCGGAAGATAAGCCGGCTGGCGATGATATTGCCTGAACACGTCGAATACGTTAGGCGCAGGGGTGCGCCGCGTACACGTTGATAGTGGGAATGGCTGTTTGAGGTGACGATGAAAAACAAAGAGAAGAGCAAAGAACCATTGGCTCAGGCACTGCCTCCGGCGGGTGAACCTGCTGAGAGCGAACACGACGCCGACCAACGCCAATCAGATTCCTTGGAGCAGCTCTACGAACAGGCACGACGGCACGCCGAGCAGTTGGAGACGTTGAGCGTCATCGAGGCGGCACTCTCCGAAACGACTACCGAGGCCGAGATGCTGGACGTATTCGTTCTTGCCGTGCGCGACACTGCGCATCTCGCGGCTTGGTTGATCTATGCGAGCATTGATTCTGAGCCTACTGTGCCGGAGGGTGCGTCGGAGAATGCGTTGGACGGTGCGCCAGCGAGCGCATTGATCGCGCAGATTGTCGCCTCCTGGCGCGATGGCGGTATTCAGGCTGATGATCCCTTGCTCGATAAACCGCTGTCGCCGGACGTGGTCCCATTGGCGCGGCTGTGGTTGGAAGACCCTGGCGAGATTTTCTACGTGCCGGACATCCAGCAGGCGTCTGAATTGGACGCCGATCTGCGCGAATGGACAGTCGCGCACGGGATTCGGACGTTGATGGTCTTGCCGATGTTGAGCGGGGGACGCTTGCAGGGCGTGGTTGTGCTGCAATGGACCGAGCTTTACCCCCTGTCATCGACCGAGCAGTTCGTCCTGCGCCGTTTGCTGCGCCCGACGGTGGCGTTGTTGGCGCGCCGGCGCGCCTATCTATTCGAGGAAACGGCCCGCGCGGATAACGAACGCCGTGCCGCCCAATTCCAAACCGCAGCGGAAGTAGCACGTGCCGCTTCGTCGATTATCGATCTGAACGAGTTACTTCCCCAGGCCGTGGATCTGGTCCGCGAGCGTTTTGACCTGTACTACATCGGCATTTTCCTGGTCGACGAAACCGGGAGTTGGGTGGCGCTGCGCGCCGGCTCCGGTGAGGCTGGCCGCATTATGTTGGAAAAGCGGCACGGATTTGTTGTCGGTGGTGATTCGATGATCGGGCGTTGTGTGGCTGAAGCCCGACCGCAGCTTCCCGAACGTGTGGAAACCGCTGTGCGCTACGTCAACCCACTCCTTCCCGATACCACCGCGGAGATCGCCCTGCCGCTCATCAGTCGAAATCAGATGATCGGCGCGATGTCGGTCCAGTCGAGTAAAATTCGTGTCTTCTCTGAGAGTGACGTGACCATCCTGCAAACTGTGGCCGACCAGTTGGCCAATGCTATTCAAAACGCACGGCTTTTCGAACAACTGAATACCTCGCTAACTGAAAGTGAGATGCAGACTGAAGTGAGCGTAGCCATCAACGAGGCGCAGTCCGTCGAAGAGATAACGCGTGCGGCAGCCCAGGTGGGAGAGTTCATCGGGATGGAAGCCGCTTCCTTGCAGTATTTCACGCACTGGGATGACCATGGTGTGCCGTTGGTGCAGGATGTTTACAGTGTCACCTCCGATAACGGCGATTCCGATCTGCATTGGGAGCACGGGGTCGCCGTCGAGCAGGAGCTTCTGGCCCGGCTCGCCGCCGATACACCCCAGTTGCGTACTACGCTCTCTGTCTTTAAGGACCTGTCCAGCGAGGACGAATCTGTATCCGATATCCCGGCAAGTCTGCGTCAGAATCTGCTAGAGCAGGGATACCGGAGTATGATTGTGGCTCCACTCAACGCCCGGAATCGCCTACTGGGATTTCTGACGTTCTTTAGCGAGAATACCGCCGGTGATTTGCCGGCACGCTATATCCAGGTCTTTGTGCGCACGCTCATCGATGAGGTAGCGACAGGGCTGGATCGGTACATTCTCTTGCGCGAAAGTGAGCGCCGTGTCGAGCGAATGGAGACGGCTTTCGAGGTTTCCCGCTACGCCGCCTCGATGTTGGATGAGGGAGCGCTGGTAGCCGAGGTCGCGGAACTCATTCGTGAGCGCTTCGACTTCTACTACGTCGGCATCTTTATGCTCGATGACTCCGGGCAGTGGGCCGTGCTCCAGACCGGAACCGGTGAGGCTGGAAGTGTGATGGTGGGCCAGGGCCACCGTCTGCGAGTGGGCGGCGACTCCATGATTGGCCAGTGTGTCTCTACGACCAATCCGCGCATTGCATTGGATGTCGGTACAGAAATATCGCGCTTCAATAATCCACTTTTGCCTGACACGCGCTCCGAGTTGGCGCTGCCCTTGATCAGCCGCAACAACGTCATTGGTGCGGTGAGCATTCAATCTACAGAAGTCGCTGCCTATTCTAAGGAGGATATCACGATCCTCCAGACGATGGCGGATCAACTGGCAACGGCGGTAGGGAATGCGCGGCTCTTCGCACAATCGCAAGCCAGCTTGGAAGAGCTACAGCGCTTGCAACAGCGTTATGCTTTGGATATGTGGGAGGGCTACGTCGAGAAACAGGATGTGTTTGGTTACGTTTACGATCTCGCTGAAGTCGCCCCTGTATCTGTTGAACCCTCCGATGTTCCATCTGAGTTTTGGAATGGACAATTAATCACCCGTGGCGGCGGCGATGGCGGCGATGGAGCACTCCTGGTCGCTCCCTTCGATGTAAGAAGCGAGCCGGTGGGTTTTCTGAGTTTTGAGGAGCCAGAGGGCTCCCATGAGTGGACTGAGGACAACGTCGCCGTTATCGAAGCCGTCCGCGAGCAACTGTCACTGGCATTGGAAAACCGTCTGTTGATCGATCAATCGCAGAACGCGCTGCGTGAGGCCCGTGCCCGCGAGCGCGAGGTGCGTTTCCTGCAGGAAGTGGCTGCTTTCCTGAACGCCACCGAAAACATCGTCGCCGCTCAATCCGAACTGTGCGTTCGCCTGCAGGGATTTATTCCGGTGGACTCCTTGTCCATCGTTGGCTACGACACCAACCGGTCGTTGCATTTCCTGGGTGAACCGGCGGGCGAAGCCGTCAATGTCGAAGAATGGGACGACATCGACTTGCACGCGGGGACAGGCTATGCGCTGGTATCCGAGCAGGGCGATCCGTTTATCCAGGAAGACATCCGCATCAACCCTCATTTCTTTGAAGATGGGCGTCTGGTGGCCGCGGGGATGGCCGCCCGCGCCATCCTGCCCCTGCAATTGGGTACACGCATCCTGGGGACGCTCAACCTGGAGAGCAGCCAGACCAGCGCGTTCTCCCGTCCCGAGTTGATGCCCATTTTGGGACAGGTGGCGGCCCAAGTCGCCTCCGCCATCGAGCGTGCTAATCTGCTCCAACGTGCCCAAGAAAGCGCTGGGGAGTCGCGTACCCTCTATGAGGCGACCAGTGCCCTGGCCGAGGCAACCAGCTACGAAACCGTACTGCGCGCTATTGTTGGGCATACTATCGTCTCCGAGTTTGCCTGGGCCGAAATCGCTATGTTCACCCCGGACCCGGAAACCGGCGAAGAGAATAGTCTGCTGGAAATCGTCAGCTCGTGGAGTAGCAGTTCCGCAGTGAAGATGATGGACATGGGGCAGCGTATTCCGGTGGAAGAATTCCCGGCTCTGCAATTGCTCCCGCCCGGCGAACAACTGTTCATTTGCGAAGACCTCACCGCCGCTACTGATATGGATACGAATATCCGTACCCTTTATCTGCGGCAGGGCGTGCGGGCGATTGTGATTGCGCGGCTGTCGACTGTGGGTGTCGCTTCCGGCGGTGAGATCGGGGTGCTGCGGATTCGTTTCTCCGAGCCTTACCATCCTTCGGAGCAGGATGTGCGCCTCTACAACAGTATCGCCGACCAGGCTGCAGTCGTGCTGTCTAACCAGAAATTGCTGCAACTGTCTGAAGCGCGTACCGAGCAATTGACGGCTGCCGTGGACTTCGCCAACCTGGCAACAGGTTTGGCGGAGCGCGAGGACTTGCTCAGGCAATCGGTCGATTTCTTTAGAGAGCGTTTTGGCCTTTACTACGTCAGCATTTTCATGCTCGATGAGGATGGTGATTGGGCCGCCTTGCAGTCGGGGACCGGCGATATAGGCGAAAAACTGCTGCGCATGGGTCAGCGCGTGCGCGTGGATGCAACCTCGATGATCGGCTGGTCTGTCCTCAACGACCGGCCGCGCATTGCCCAGGACGTGGCGCGCGACTCACTGTACTTCGAGAATCCGCTATTGCCCAATGTGCGTTCGGCGATTGCGCTGCCACTGAAGAGCCGCGGTCAGATCAACGGCGTGCTCAACATCGAAAGCGACAAACGTTTTGTCTTTACCACCGAACTGGTCTCGACCCTGGAACTGATGGCGACGCAACTGGCGAACATGATCGAAAGTGCCGATCTGTATGATCGCTCGCAAAGCTCGCTTGCCGAGACCCGTATGTTGTATCGCATCGCGCAACAGATCACCGACGCCACCACGGTAGAGGACGTGTTCAAAGTGGCGGTGGAGGGTATTTCGCAGCGTCCTGAACCCGACTGGATTGTCGCCGGGCAACTCGAGCCGCGCCAGAACCCCACGCATCTGCGGATCGTGTCGGCGTGGAGCCGCGACGGCGTGCCGATTCCCTTCGATGCTTATCCACTCGTTGAAATTCCACGCCTCGCTGCGCTATTGCGAGACGATGAGAGCTTTGTCACCCCTGACGTGACGCAGGATCCTCTCGTTGATGATTATTTCCATTCCCTCTTTGCGCAGTTGGGGTTGCGGGCAATGGCGGCCTTCCAGTTGCGCATCTATGGAGTGCAATACGGTACGATCATGGTTCACAGCCGCAAGGCGCGGGAGTTCTCCACCACCGAACTGCGTTTTTATGAGAACGTCTCTCGCCAGACGTTTGTAGCCTTGCAGAACATCGGTCTGGTAGAAGAGACGCGGGCGCAGGCTGAACGGCGTGATATCCTCAACGAAGTGCTGCGCACGGCCTCCAGTTCTCTGGACCGGCTCTCGTTGATGCGTGATGTCGGGCGTGTGCTGGCGGTGCGTCTTGAGCGCCCAGTGTTGATGTGGAACTGGGATGGAAATATGCTCGTGCCCGTGTCGGTTCATGAAGCCGGCGGTAAATTGGTGGTCGATAGTGGTGAAGCGCCACCTCTGTCGCGGTTCGACGCGCCGGTGCTCTACCACATAATTGAACGCATGACGCCGATCTCCGTGGATTTTGGCAGCGAACGTGGGACGTTTGTCCAACACGCGCAGGCATACCTGGAGCAGTCCCTGGTTGAGGGTTACGCTGTGCCGCTACGCGTCCGTGGTACTGTCTTTGGTGTTGTGCTGTTAGCGCGTCAGGAGCAGCATCCGGCTCTCAACGAGGAGATGCGTGACTTTGTCCGCACGGCAGGCGTCAACACCAGCGTGGCGCTACAGACGGCTGTCCTCTACCAAGAAGCGCAAGAAACCGCCATCAAATTGCAAGAGGTCGACAAACTCAAGAATCAGTTCATGGCGAACATGTCCCACGAATTGCGCACACCGTTGAACTCGATCATCGGCTTCTCGCGCGTGATCCTGAAGGGCATCGATGGTCCGCTCACCGACATGCAGAAGACAGACCTCACGGCCATCTATGAAAGCGGCAGGAACCTGCTGGAATTGATCAACGACATCCTGGATATTTCCAAGATCGGTGCCGGGAAGATGGAGATGGTCTTCGAACCCACCGACTTGCAGGAAATCGCTCGCGGTGTGATCACGACGATGACTGGGCAACTGACCGATAAACCGGTTAAGCTCCTGCTGGATCTTCCCGAAAAGTTGCCGGTGGTCTTGGCCGATGCGCGCCGTATGCGTCAGGTATTGACCAACCTGGTGGGGAACGCGGTCAAATTCACCGACGAGGGATTCATCAAGGTTTCGGCCACATATGACAAATACCAAGTCACCGTGAGCGTGGAAGATACCGGTATTGGCATTCCGGCGGATCGCCGTCACGCCGTTTTCGAACAGTTCGAACAGGTCGATTCTTCTTCGACGCGCCGGTACGGTGGCACCGGCCTGGGGTTGCCGCTCAGCCGTGAGTTTATCCGGCTGCACGGCGGTGATATGGAATTCGAGAGCGTGGTGGGAGAAGGTTCATGTTTCTACTTCTGGATCCCAATCAATGGACCAGGCGCCAAGCGCGAGGAGGACGAGAAAACCTCGGAAGCGAGTGGGCAGACCATCCTTACCGTCGATGACGACGAAGGCGTCATCACTCTCTTCCAGCGTTATTTGGAAAAGCAGGGCTACAAAGTCGTCGGGATGACCACCAGTGAGGGTGTCATCGAGACGGCGAAACGTTTGAAACCCTACGCCATTACGCTGGATGTCATCATGCCAGGCAAGGACGGCTGGCAGATCATCCAGGAACTGAAATCCGACCCTGAGACTCGTGACATCCCCGTTATTGTCTGCTCCATTATGAGTGAAGCGGACAAGGGACTGAGCATGGGGGTGGCCGATTACCTGGTCAAGCCGGTCACGGAGCAGGACTTGCTGGATGCTCTGATCCGTTTGGAGCATCCTGGGATGACCGGTCATGTGTTAGTCGTGGACGATAACGCGGACGATCGCAAGTTACTGCGTCGCATTCTGGAGGATGCCGGATACAAAGTGCAGGAGGCACCAGGCGGCGCGGAAGCGATCAGCGCCATCCATACCGACCCGCCCAACCTGGTAGTTTTGGACCTGATGATGCCGGATGTCGATGGCTTCGCCGTGTTGGAGAACCTCAAGACTAACCAACTCACCCGCGATATTCCGGTTGTGGTGGTGACGGCAAAGGAACTGGGAAAATCCGAGCGCGCGCGCCTGCAGCAGCGAGTCGAAGCGTTGCTGCAGAAGGGGTTGTTCGATCAGAATCAGTTGCTCGGCGATGTGCTCTCGGCGCTGGACCGGCTCCAGCATACTCAACCACAATCCGAAACAGCTTGACAGTTTGTTTCTCAGGTGTACAATGAAACCGTCAATTGAGAGTAAGCTCCATTTAACAACATTTTGAACTGATAGGAGGTTCCACTATGGCTTATGTAATTACCGATATTTGCGAGCGCGCTGGCGTTTGCGTTGATGTGTGCCCCACGGACTCAATTCATGCTGTCGAGGGCGATGCTGCGTGGCCTACGTACTATATCAACCCGGATACCTGCATTAGCTGCGGCGCTTGCGCGGCCGAATGTCCCAACGAGGCTATTTTCGATGAGGCCGATCCTGAGGCTGAAGACTTCATCCAGAAGAACGCCGATTTCTTCACTAAAGGCCCTGGCAAAGATTTAGTCTAGCCTGGCAACACTTTGCATGGCTAAACATAAAGAGGCCGTCACCAAGTGACGGCCTCTTCTACGTTGCTCTGCCCGATTAAATGATGTAGATCGGACTGGAGAAAATCCAACCTACTTTTCGTCCCTGAAACCGCCGGTAGATTTCGACCCGGTGAATGCCCGGCTCCGCCGATGTATGCCGCAATTGCATTCCATTTAGCTTGAGTACGCGCTTCCCGTCCCGGAACAGGTGGATTTCCCCTGGAGCAGGCAGGTCGATTTCGATGTTGATGGCTCCCAAACGTCGTAGCTCCTCTCCCACCGTAGCCTGCGTTGTGCCGCTGCGCGCCACGAAACGAAAGCCACGGGTCGGGTAGGGGAGATCGTAACCGACCCAGGTACGGCCCGCGCGCAACGCTTCGTAGATCAACGCCTTGTCCTCCGCAACCTCGCCTGATAGTGGTTCACGGGTGAGAATGTGCGTGTTGACACAACGGAAAAGATAGTTGTACGAAAGCCCAGCGTGCCCGAACAACCGCCATTTTTCCGACGTACCGTGCGCGTTCGCACTGCCGAGCGCTGCTAATCGTTCCCCCTGGCTCAGTAACTCGTCCCACAACCGCAACGTGGCCCGCTGCGGACCACGAATCCCCCATGCCGGTTGCCGCGCATAGATTGCGGCGACGATGCGCGACCACAACAGCCCTTTGAACTCCGACATATAATTCCACACTTCAAGGCCGCTGATGCCCTTTACCGGCCAATCCACCCAGGGCATGGCGCGCCAATCGGGGTTGAGCGGGCTACGTTTGTCGATGGGGTGCGCGAGATAGCAGAACCCGCCGCGCGCCTCAACGGTGCGGATGAGCGTCTGCGTGTTGCCGAAGGTGTAGGGGGCCATCTCCTGCTCCATACCGTAGACGAGCAGATGGTTCACAGCCGGGCGGCGGTAGACATTGTGTGCTTCTTCACCGATCAGCAGCAATGTCCGCCCATAATAGGCTTCTAGACCCTCAGCGCGAACGTTGTGATCAGTGACGATCACGAAGTTCAGACCCGCATCCTCCGCCGCTGTCGCGATCTCCCTGTGGGAGGCCGCGCCATCGGAATAGGTTGAATGGACGTGCGGGTTGCCGAGGTATTCGCGGTAGGTTTCCATAGGCAGCATCTTATCGGGAATGTTAGATTTGTCAAACCGAAGAGCGCAATTGTAGCGAAATACAATTTTAATGGATGATTTTGCTGATTGTGAAAAATTTATCGCTTGAAATTTGCACCTTCTCTCGAACTTGTCTATAATAAAGCTATGCGGGCATTGCATGAGTTAGGTCATATCGTTTCCAGGATACGGAAAGGAAGGCGACCATGAACGAGCAGAGCAAGGAGTTATCCGGTGGTCTTGAGACGCTCGGTGACGGCATAGAGCTTCAAGGGGCGCTTCCATTGGGTTTACTGAGCCTCTTGAACATTGCTGGGATGGGACCGCGACGTACGCGGTTATTGTGGGAGGAGTTGGGCATCTCCTCTGTCGAAGAGTTGGCCGGTGCGGCCAGCGCCGGACAGTTGCACAAGATCAGGGGCATCGGCCCTGTCATCGAGCAGAAGATTCTGGAGAGTATCCGCGCGTGGCAACGTCAGCGTTCCGAGCGCATACCGCTAGGCATGGCATGGCCTTTGACGAACGACATTCTTGATACGCTGCGGACTGTTCCTGGCGTATTGGCCGCGGAACCGGTGGGAAGCCTGCGCCGCATGCGCGAGACGTTGGGAGACCTGGGTTTGCTGGTTGCGTCCACAGCGGCTGAATCGGTCACCGCTCGATTTTGCGCTTTGCCGATGGTCGCTGCGGTGGTCGACACGGGATCAGATCATGCTTCCATTTGCACCAGCGACGGCGTCCAGGTGGATTTGCGGGTTGTCCCGCCGGCTCGATGGGGATCGGCGCTGCAATACCTGACGGGCAGCCATATGCATATTCTGCACCTGAACGCCATCGCGCGTGAACAAGGTTTGGTGCTCAGTGAGCACGGTTTCCACCGCTTGGACAATCAAGATGGCCCGCCTTTTCGGATATGTGCTGAAGAGTCGGAAGTGTACGCGGCGTTGGGACTGCCGTGGATCGTCCCGGAGCTGCGCGAGGATCGCGGTGAGATCGCTGCTGCGCTCGAAGGACATCTGCCGTGCGTGGTGACACGGCGCGATCTGCAAGGAGATTTTCAGTGCCACACCACTCTTTCCGACGGCGATGACAGTTTGGAGGCTATGGCGGAGGCGGCTCGCGCTGCCGGATTGCGCTACTTCATCGTCGCTGACCATGCCGGGCGCGATGGGTTGCATCCCGAAGCTTGCGACGCACTGTTGGCGGAGGTGGCGCGGGTAAACCGGCGCTTCGATGGTGATTTCCGCATCATTGCGGGTGTGGAAGTTGGTATCCAGACTGACGGGACGCTTGAATGGCCGGATGAAGCGCTGGCGCGCATGGAATTCGTCATCGCTTCATTCCATACCGACTTCGGGTTACCCCAGGCTCAGATGACGGCGCGGCTGCTCACAGCGCTGCGCCATCCTCACGTCGACATGATTGGCCATCCCACAGGGCGTTTCCTGGGCAAGCGTGAGGGGGCTGCCCTGGATATGGAGGCCGTTTTGCAGGTTGCTGCGGATTACGGCGTGGTTCTGGAGATCAATGCCTGGCCTCAACGGCTGGACCTGAGCGATATGAACGTGCGCCGGGCAACGGCGTTGGGTGTGCCCCTGGCGATCAGTTCTTCGGCCCATGATCGTGACGGCTTTGCCGTACTTGAATTCGGCGTGGCGATGGCGCGGCGTGGGTGGGTCGAGGCGCGCCATCTGCTCAACACACGCTCGGCGGAAGAGGTTTTGGAGTGGCGCAGACAGCGGTTGCTGCGTCACGGGAGCTAAACTACATCGGGGAGTTATTCAATGCCATTACGTTTCATTGCGGTTGCTTTCGACAAAAATGGAATTCGGGCCACGCGATATTTAGCTGAGGGCGTTCAAGAGGCGCGGGTGGCGCTGCGGGCCGATCTTGGTGACGGCGTCGATGCTGGTCTGCGTAATATACGCTCGGCCATTCGCCAGGTCTGGCCGATGGACAACGGAATCACTGCGGTGGGGATATCGACGCCCGGTGTGTTGGATTACAAACACGGCGTACTGCGTTCGCTGTCAGGATTTCCCGATTGGGTGGATGTGCCGCTGCAGGACGTGTTGGTGGAGAGTTTGGGAGTGCCCGTGTTCGTCGCCCGGGCTGCGGACACCGCCGTGTTAGGGGAATGGCGTTTTGGCGTTGGCCGCGGAGTATCCGATCTCATCTACATCGCCTTAAACGACACGTTGGATGCCGGCATGATCTTTCAGGAACAGCTCTTCATCGGGGGAAACGGCATGGGAGGAGTGGTAGGTAAGCTCCTCGTCGACTGTCCTCTGGTCACGCCAGATGCCGGCGTGCTGGCGTTGGAAACGTTGCTTTCCGGCGAGACGATCCTGGCGCAGGCGCGGGCGCAACTCGCAACTGGTGCAAGCCCCGTGCTGCTGGAGCAACTGGGCGACAATCCGTTGGCATTGACCGTCGAGATTCTCTGTGACGCTGCGCGGCAGGGTGATCCCATGGCACAGGCACTCCTGAAAAACGTCGGAGCTTGTCTGGGGATGGCGCTCATCCATATGATGTACCTGTTCGACCCTTCCCTGTTTATCCTTGACGGCATGGTGCACTGCGCCGGAGACGCGTTGCTCGGTCCTATGCGGCAGACGCTTGCCGCCCGTACCCCTATTACCTATCGCAATCATGCCCGTATCATTATGGCGCAACTGGGAAATGATGTTAGACTGTGGGGAGCATTGGCACTTTGCTTAAGTGAACTTGGTTTGTAGGGTAGGAAACAATGTCGCGTCTGTTGATCGTGCTGACGGTCGTATTGTTGGCGGCGGTAATGGTGATTGGTTGGATGTTGGGGCCGGGCATGGAACATCGCCTGATTCCCGGCGTGTGGGTGTGGAGCATCCCGCTTGGCGGCATGTCGACTGATGAGGCGCTGCCGCACCTGCAGACTGCGCTGCCATTACAACAACCCAACATCATCATTCTGGGGCCAGAGGGACAGCGCTGGGCGCTTTCTCCGGCCGATTTGGGGATGGCGGTCGATGCCCAGGCGACGTTAGCCCGCGTGGCGGAAGTCGGCCACCTGGACCAGAATAGCATTCCCGAGCGCCTAAAGATCATGCTCGACGGCGTGACGCTGCCCCCGGTGTTGGCTTGGAATGAACCTCAAAGCCACTTGCGACTGCAAGCCATCGCCGATGAGCTGTATCAACCGCCGCAGGATGCGCGCGTGCGCCGAACCGGGGCCGAACTGCAACTGGAACCCAGCCTCGAGGGCCGGCAGATGGACATCTCTGGGACCTTGCAGACGCTACTGCCACACTTGTACGCTTTGGAGACGGTGGAAATTGTCCCGGCGCTGACCAAACTATCCCCACAGATCCCCGACGCGCGCGCGCAGCAGGCTTTGGGTGTCGCTCAGAATGTCCTGGCCGAGCCATTGACCCTGTTGGTGCCTGATCCTCGTGAGGGCGATCCCGGCCCCTGGACGATGACGCCGGATGTGATGGCGTCCATGTTGCTCATCCGCGTGAGCGAGGATGATGTCAGTGTGGGATTGGACGAGGCGGCGCTGGCTGAGTTTCTTGGTCCGCTGGCAATGGCGTTGTTCCGCGAGCCGGTGAATGCCGTGTTTCACTTCAATGCTGCGACGCTCGAATTGGTGCTCGATGCGCCGAGCGTCACCGGGCGTGAGATGGACGTTGCTGCGTCGATTGAACGGATCAATGAAATGTTGCGTACCGGCGAACACTTCGTCCCTTTGGTATTGCACGAGACGCCCCCCGAATACCTCGATACCATCACCGCCGCCGACCTGGGCATCGTCGAAGAGGTCGCTGTGGGGGAATCTTATTTCACCGGCTCCTCTTCTGCACGTGACAGGAATATCCGCCTGGGTGCTTCCAAGTTCGATGGTCTCATTATCAAGCCGGGGCAGACTTTTTCCTTCAACGAGTACCTGGGCGATGTCTCGCCGGAGGCTGGCTATGATCAATCTTACGTGATTGTCGGCAGCCGCACGGTTTTGGGGGTGGGTGGGGGCATCTGCCAGGTGGCGACGACGGCCTTCCGCGTGGCGTACTTCGGCGGCTATCCCATTGTTGAGCGTTGGCCGCACGCTTATCGCGTCGGCTATTATGAGCTGGGTGGCTTTGGCCCTGGTTTCGATGCGACAATCTATTCCCCACTGGTTGACTTCCGCTTTACAAATGATACGCCTCATCATATTTTGATCCAGACCGAGGTGGATGCGGCGCGGTCTCGACTGCGCTTTGTCTTCTACAGCACGAATACCGGACGCACGGTGGAGCAGATCGGTCCAACTCGGGGCGATCCCATCCCCCCAAAAGCTCCCGTCTACGAGTATGATCCCGCGCTGCCTTCCGGGAGCGTGGTTCAGGATGAACGTCCAATTGACGGTTTGCGAGCCGTTCTGGGGCGCATCGTCCGCGATGCCGAAGGGCGCGTGCTCTACGAGGATACCTTTATCAGCAACTTTGTACCCTGGCCGGCGCGTTATCGTTATGGGCCGGGATACATGCCGCCGGATAACGCGGAAGTTATCAGCACGCCGCAACCTTAACACATCACAAAAATCCCTGTTTCCTGTTTTACCGACGAAAACACCCCCCGCTTTTGAAGGCGAGGGGGTGTTCTGTTTGGGCAGCTTGTGAGCGTTTTTATTCGAGCTGCTTAACCCAGGCCCGCAGTTCGAACGTGACCTTCTGGAAGAAACTATTGGGCGGAAGCGTCCCTTGCTGCGCGTATTCGACTTCCGTGATCAACGCTTTGACGCGCAGCGCCGTGGTATCCAGCGTAACCTCGGTGCCGGGGCGAATCTCCTGGAGGTTGTCGCCGTCCCGTTTGGGCTGAAGTTTCTCGATCAGCCCGGGATCTTGCAAAGCGTAGTCGCTCGCCAGCACGGTGGTGACAGTGCGGATGTCGCTTTTATCGAAGAGCCAGGTTTCGAATGCAGTAACTTTCTTGGGGTCGCCCGCACCGAGCGTCTCCGAGATGCCGATGCCACACTCGCCGAAGAAATCAGAGCCGATCTCGATGCTAAACGACGGGTCGAAGTAATCATCGCCGAGCACATAGGTGTACGTCTTCACGGAAGAGGGGCCGATTTCTGGTTCCTCGCCGACCATGCCCGGCGGGATCACGCCTACCGGTGGCGCAGTAACGCCAGGCGTAACGGTAGGTTCCAGTTCAGCAGCACGCTGCTTGCGCCCCACAAGTAAGTACCAGAGCGCCAGCGCGATCAATACGATCACCAACAGAATCGCCAGAATACGGATGAGGTTATTGAGCAGCCCACCGGTCGTCTGCGTGGCCGCTTCCTCGGCTTCCCAGGCCGCCAACAGACCTGGCAGACTATCCTTCAGGGATCTTAGTGCGGGGAGTCTGTCACCGATGCCAAACTCTCTTGCCTCTGCATACTTCACGGCGTCGTCGAGGTCGTTTTTTAAGAGTTGGGTATTGTTGCGCCAGGGAATGGAGCGCTGTTTGGGCATGTCAGTCCCTATGCCCAGGCTTGCGCGCAGCGTATCCGCGTCGTTGGTGCGCAAATACTCTTCAGCAACGCCGGCCAGATAGACGGAGCGGAAGTCTTCTCGCATGTTGCCAGGGTTGGCATCTGTATATTCCACCGGAAAGACGCCCCATCCCAGGATCAGGCCAATCGCGACACCTAACGCAATCGAGATGAGGACCTTGTACTTGTCCCAAACGGGCTGGATTTTGACCATGACCTGCGCAAAAATCGTAAAAGCCTTGGCAAGCAGATTGTCTAACATAGGTAGTTTCCTCCCATTCAAATGTTGCCACTATCTACAAAAGGTGACTATAAATCAAGATTTTACAAACGCAGAAAGTGTTACATATTCCTAACTGAAATCATAATATCACGAAATATAAATAAACACAACTTTTATCCCCAAAAAGACCGTGTGTTGTGCGTTCATTCCTGCACTGAAACAGTTACTTTAGCACGGGATGGTGCAGTTTGGGCCAGCCGATCTTTGCCCACGGCAAATCCGCCAGGGTGATGGTGGTTGTGCTGTCGTAAAGGGCTTGGTACGCTTCGCGCTCCTGCCAAAAGCCAAACAGTTCGCCCCACACCATAAACCAGAGCCAGCGCGGCTGCGCTTGCAGAATCTCCAGCTTGGGCGGTGCGCCCACTTCACCCAGCGCGATGGGTTTGTCGCTGGCCAGCGCCAGCAGGTGGTCGTAATCCGTTTGTGCGAAGCCGCCCCGGTACACGTCGGTCGCCAGGATGTCCACCACATCGTCACCGGGATAGTAATCGGCGTAGGGATCGACATTCTCGCGGACTTCGTTGGCGTTGTAGACCCAGATAAGGTTGTTCAGCCCGTGAAAGTACACCAGCCGCTCGAACAGCATCCGGTACAGGCGTTTGTAGCCCGTCTCGCCGGGCTGCTTGCCCCACCAGAACCACCCGCCGTTCATTTCGTGGTAGGGCCGCCATAGCACCGGCACAGACGCATCCCGCAGTTGTCTGAGGAACCAGGCGATCACGTCCACCTGTGCCTTCCAGCGCTCGTGGAGTCGCGTCCCAGGAGTGATGAGGTCTTCCCATTCCACGTCGGTCAGGCGGCACTGAATGGATTGCTCGAAAACGACCGGCTCATCCTCCGTCGGTGGGACGGCGTGCCACATTAGCGTAATGATGAAGCCGTCGTAATGGCGGCGGATGGCATCATCCACGATGCGCTGGCGGAAGTTGATGCCGTCCCACGTCCCCGGCGCGCTGAATCCGAAATCTTGCCCGAACAGCGCCGGATAGTGATTGAGCATGCGGTAGACGTTCACCAAGCGCGTATCACCGGCCAGCGGCGCGCAGTGCTGCCCAGCCAGTGTGTGTACACCGGAGATACTGAGCAGATAGTCCATCAACGCGACGGCTTCAGAGGAAGGATTGGGTGTGACCAGGATGCTCATTGTTGAAAGGCTCCTTCAAGGATAGACCACGAATCTACACGAATCGAAAGCAGATCGGTGTAAATCCGTGAAGATTCGTGGTGAATTTGGCGCCTTGCCCTTTCATTGTCTACTCCAAAATGATCACGACGTGGTTCACCTCACCCAGCTTATCCGCCGGGATAAGGTTGCCGGGCAGCACTTCGCCGTTCAGCGTGAGCGATTTGACGCCGCGACAGACGCCGTGCGGATTCTTGACCTCAATGTGGACGGTGCGGCCTCGGAAGCGGCGGGTGGCCTTGAAGCCGGGCCACGTCGAGGGGATGCACGGGTCAATGCGCAGGCCATCCAGTTCCGGGCGGATGCCCAGGATGTACTGCGTGGCGCTGAAGTAGGCCCACGCCGCCGCGCCGGTGAGCCACGAGGTGCGCGTGTTGCCCGCGCGCGGCGAGAAGGTGGAGTAGGTCGTCTGCGCCTGGACGTAAGGTTCGCACTGGCGGATTTCGGCGCGGTCGTTGTAGGCGGCGGGCATGGCGGCGCGGTAATACTCGTAGGCCTGGTCGCCGTGACCGAGCAGACATTCCGCCATCACGCCCCAGCCCTGCGTGTGGTTGAAGATGCCGGCGTTTTCCTTGATGCCGGGGTTGAAGACCAGCGCGCGCATCACGTCCACCGGCATGTTAACGAAGGCCGGCGCGCAGAGCATCAGACCGTAGGGCGTCGCCAGGTGTTCCTTGACGGCCTGCATACAGCGTTCCGCCTGTTCCGGCGTCGCGCTCCCGCTGATCACCGACCAGATTTGCGTGTTCAAATACACTTTCCCTTCGGGCGACTCCTTCGTCCCGTACACCGTGCCGTCGTCCCCGATGGCCCAGATGAACCAGTCGCCGTCCCAGGCGGATTGCTGGATGGCGGCTTCCAACGTCTCGCGCTGCGCGTGCGCCCAGGCCGCTTCCTCCGGCTTGCCGAGCCGTTCGGCGATTTCGGCGTAAATCGTCAGGCCGAGCCGCACCTGGAAGGCGACGAACAGGCTTTCGCCGTAGTAGCCGAGCTTGAGGCAGTCGTTCCAGTCGGCGTGGAGGCCGCAGGGCAGGCCGTGCGCGCCGGTGCGCTCCAGGTTGAATTCCAGCGCGCGGCGCAGATGGCCGAACACGGTCGCCTCGCCCTTGTCGGCGTAGGGCAATACCTTGTCGTAGAAGCTCAGGTCGCCGGTCTCGCCCACCATGGCCGGGACGACGTTGAAGAACCACAGGCAGTCGTCGGAGCGGTAGTATTCGGCGGGGGGCGGGGATTCGTGGCCGGGGCGATGGCCGAAGGCCTGGATGACGGGGATCGCACCGCCGGTGGAGACTTGCCCGGTCAGCATCAATTCAAGGCGCGCCTGCGCCTCTTTGGGGATGGCAGCGGCGATGCCCAGGATGTCCTGCAACGAGTCGCGGTAGCCCAGGCCGTCGCGCTCGCCGTTGTAGACCAGGCTGGCGGCCCGCGACCAGGCGAAGGTGATGAGGCAGTTGTAGAGGCCCCACACGTTAACCGTATGGTTGAAGTCCTCATCCGGCGTCTCGGCCATCAGGCTGCCGAGGCGCGCGTGCCAGGCGTCCTTGAGCTTCTGCAGTTCGATGGCGGCGCGTTCCAACGAGCCAAATTCGGCCACCGTGCGCTTGCCCACCACGCGCGCGTCGCCGATGCCGAGCATCACCAGCACCTCATGGCTTTCGCCGGGCTGGAGCGTCAGCGTGGTGTGCAGCGTTCCGCAGGAATTGTCGCCGTAGGCATGGCTGTTGCTGCACCGTCCCTTTTCCACCGCCAGGGGGTTGTGGTAGCTGCGGTACGGGCCGAGGAACGCCTCACGGCTGGTGTCGTAGCCGGCCAGCGGCGCGCCGATCAGGCCCATCCACGTCTGGTTGAGCTTGTGGTGCAGCAGCGTCTCCTCGTCGCGGGGCGTCAGGTTGTCCTCGATGGCGATCCGCAGCAGGTTGTCGTCGGTCAGCGAGCCGCGCACGATGAAGAGCGAGTATTGCAGATTCACCTGATCCTGGAAGGTCATCCACTGGTTGGTGAATTCGCAGTAGGTGAACAGGTCAATCTCACGCGGGCGGTCGCTCTCGTTGGTCACTTTCAGCCGCCAGTATTCAAAGGCCTGTCCTAGCGGGACGAAGTACGTGGCCTCCGAGGCGATCCCCGCGTAGTGCGATTCAAACACGGAGTAGGCCGTGCCGTGGCGGCAGGTGGATTTGTACTCGTCCAACGGCTTGCCCACCGGCTGCCACGAGGCCGACCAGTAGTCGCCGTTTTCGCGGTCGCGCAAATAGAAATAGCGCCCCGGCTGATCCATCGGGATGCTGTTGAAGAACAGGCGCATAAAGCGCCCGCGCGCGCCCGATTTATAAAAGCCATAGCCGCCGGCGTTGTTGGTGATGATCGCGCCGTATTCGGTGGAACCTAAGTAGTTGCTCCACGATTGGGGCGTGTCGGGCCGGGTGATGACGTATTCTTTCGCGTTGTCGTCGAAGTAACCGTACTGCATGGATAATTTCCCCCTTCGGAAAATAATGGTGTGTAGCGTGGGTGTCCCGCCCTGCTACTGTTTGATTGTCCTTGATAAGTATACGCGAAATGTGCGCGCGTCAACTAGCTCAGCGGTCGCTGTCGACTGCAAACGGATTTTGTACGCGCACGCCTTCATACATCTGCCCGTGGCTGAGGTCTTCTGACCAGAGGATCTCGCAGCCAAGCCGAGCGGCGCTCCAGATGATCATCGCGTCCCAGAATGAAAGTTGGTGGCGTTGCTGCACGCGGATTGCGTTCACTACATCGTGAGGTGTGGGCGCATGGACCGTCCAGTCAGACAAGTCTTGGATGATTTGCGTTGCAGTTGCAACGTCTATTGGTGTTGCACTCCTCTCGGTGACGTTTGCGTAGAACTCTTGCAAGATCTGAATGCTGAGACAGCCGGTTTGTGAGCGCCACAAGTTATTCATCAACGCTCGCGCAGTATTGTGTTTTGTGCCAGCATGGATATCGTAGGCGTAGATGACGATGTTCGTGTCTACAAATTGACCTGGCTCAGCGTTCACGGAGAGATTCTCGAGTCCAGGTGATTTGACCGCCGGTACCCAGATCCAGGCCGGCTTCCATAAGGGCTATTTGGCGTTGTTGTGCCAGTTGGTAGCGCGAACGACGTTCGACCAACTCCCGTAACATTTGTGTCATTAACCCGGACATCGATTTTTCCTCTTCGACGGCGATAAGTTTGATTTCTCTCAGCAGGTCTTTTGGAATCGACAGCGTCACATTTTGGGTTTTCGTAGCTGTATTCATGCCTCACCTCCACGTATTTAAGTGTATCACGTAAATACGTGAACGTCAACTTCTATTGATTCTTGACGTGCGTTCACGGACGGGTATAATCTCGCCAGAGGAATAATGACAAACTGGCGTACAACCATTCAGGATTTGCTCGAAAATAGCATGCTGCGACCGTTGATCTTCAGCCGCCATCGTTGGCTGTTGATCGTTATCGCGGCGCTGCTGGCGATTGGCGTGAGCGTGGGTGGCGGATGGCTTATCGCGGAAGTGGGCGCGCTGCCGGTGATTGCGTTGTTGGTCGCGCTGGCGGCAGCACTGTGGATGGTGTACGATATCGAGATTGCCTACTTGGGCGTTATCGGCATTATCACATTGTTGCCCTTCGCCTCACTACCGTTCAGCATCGGGTTCAAGCCAACCTTTTTGGACCTGGCCTTAATGGGGCTGTTTGTCGTCTGGCTGCTGCCATATTTCCTGGGCGAGGAGCAGCGGTTCGAGGCGACGCCTTTGGGAGCGTTGGTGCTGGTCTTCGCCGTGATGGCGATAGGCACGTTCGTCGCCGGTCTGGGCCACGCGGCATTGACCGTGACGCTGATCCGGCGCTTTGCCGAGACGCTGTTGAGCCTGGCCCTGTTCTACCTCGTCGTCAACACAGTGCGCGATGTGGGACGCCTGGGGAGGTTGATGCGCTGGCTAATCCTGGGAGCGACCGGTGCAGCGGCGCTAGGCATTGTGCTATATTTCCTGCCCGATCTTTTGACGATCCGCATCCTTTCCGCGCTCGGTCGTCTGGGCTATCCCACTGGAGCCGGCGTGCTGCGTTACATCCGCGACGATCCCTCTTTGATGCAGCGGGCCACGTCCACCTCCATCGACCCCAACGTGCTCGGCAGCCTGCTGAATGTAGCGATTGCGATGGCAGTCCCACAGCTTTTCGCCAAACGCCCACTTTTGCCCCGCTGGATGGTGGCGGCTTGCCTCGGTGTGATGGGGATAGGGCTGGGGTTGACCATCTCGCGGGGGACGATGGCGGCGGCGGCGCTGGCGGTCTTGTTCGTGAGCGTGTTGCGTTATCGCAAACTGTTGCCCTGGATCGCCGCAGCGGTGATTCTTGTGCTCCTGTTGCCCTGGACGCAGGCGTACATCGGGCACTTCGTCGAGGGCGTGCAGGCTCAGGATTTGTCGATGAAGATGCGTCTGGGCGAATACAAGGACGCTTTCATCCTAATTGGTCGTTATCCGTGGCTTGGGGTGGGGTTCGCTGGCGCGCCGGACATCGATATCTACACGGCGGTCGCCAGTATGTACCTGACCATCGCCGAGCGCATGGGCTTGATCGGTCTGGTCGTCTTTTTGGCGATTGCTGTTGTGCTGCTCGTGCGCTGCTGGCGCTGGCGGAAGGCCGCCGAACGTTCGCCGGACCTAGAGCCACTGTGGTACGGCATCCATGCGGCTATCATCGGCGGCTTGATTGCCGGGCTTTCGGATCGCTACTTTTTCAGCCTCGACTTTCACCATTCAGTCACCCTGTTCTGGCTGATTGTGGGGTTGGCGACCGCAGCGGTACAACTGGCAAGCAGTGAGCGATGACCGGTAATCGGTATAACGAAGCGTGTTCTCGCAATCCCCAGTTACTCATCACCAATTACACATGCCTTCTTCTTGCCGTTTCATCAGCTTCGAGTATACTAGATGTAATCACAACTAACTCAAGGTTATCAGGAGGCCCTCGATGAAACTTTCTTGCTTGCAGGAAAACCTTTCCAAGGGACTGAGCATTGTTGGGCGGGCGGTTCCTTCTCGCACGACGATGCCGATTTTAGGCAATGTCCTTTTGGCGACCGATCACGGGCAACTTAAGCTGGCGGCAACAAATCTGGAATTGAGCGTGGTGCATTGGGTGGGAGCTCGGGTGGAAACCGACGGCGCGTTGACTGTTCCCGCGCGCAATTTCATCGATCTGGTGAGCTCGTTGCCGCCCGATCAGGTCGATTTGACGATGGACGACGAGACGCTTTCGCTGGCGTTGAACTGTGGCATGGTGAACGCGCGCTTCCGAGGCATCTCCGCCGACGAATTCCCGGTTGTGCCAGAGCCGGAGCAGGGTGATGGGTTCGCCGTGGAAGCCGACGACTTGCGCACGGGCCTGTTACAGGTCACGTTTGCCGCGTCCACCGATGAGAGCCATCCCGTGCTGACCGGCGTGCTGGCGGAATTCGAGGGCAGCACGCTCACGCTGGCGGCCGCCGATGGCTTCCGGCTGTCGCTGCGGCGCATCCCGCTCATTCATCCAGTTCCCACGCCTTTCAGCGTCATCATCCCGGCGCGGGCACTTTCCGAACTGATGCGCATTATCGGCGGGCAGGAAGAGCCGGTGAACATCTCGACCACGCACCCGCACAACCAGATCCTTTTCAAGCTGACAGACACGGTGCTCAACTCGCAGTTGATCGATGGGAATTTCCCCGACGTGCGGCGCACCATCCCGGCGGTGTCCAATACGACGGTGGTTCTGGGCCGCGAGGAGATTCTGCAGGCGTGCAAGCGCGCGGCGATCTTTGCCCGCGACGTGGCGAACATCGTCACGCTCTCCATACAGGCGGGCCGTATCACTGTCTCTGCCGACTCCGCCGAATCGGGGCAGGGATCTACTGAGCTGATGGCGAACGTTGAAGGCGATGGCCTGGATATTGCTTTTAACGTGCGTTTCCTGATCGATGTGTTCTCGGCATTGGACACGCCGCAGGTGGCGTTGGAACTGAATGCCCCCACCAATCCGGGTGTGATCAAGGCGGTGGGCGACGACGATTTCGTTCACGTCGTCATGCCGATGCACTTGGGGCGGCGGTAGACAAGCCTTCAGTTATCAGCCATCAGCTATCAGCATAGATGCCCATGAGAGGCTGGCATAGACAAGAAGGCTGAAAGCTGACCGCTGACCGCTGATAGCTAATAGCTAATTGCGGGACCAAGAATGAGGTCGGAGCGACTTCGTTTTTGGTCCTGCTTTATGTTGACAATACAGATTGGATAATTCTTGATGGAGCAAATTGATTCTATGACGGCTAAACGACTTTCCCCGGACGTGTTGTGTCGCACGTGCGATTCAGGGACCTTTCCTTTTGTAGTGACCAATGAATTGCCTTATGCGCCGACGATCATCGGCCAGGATCGTGCGGTAGAGGCTATCCACTTTGGGTTGGATATCCAAAGCCCTGGTTTCAACGTTTTCGTGATGGGGCAGGCTGGGACGGGCCGCCGTTCGATTTTGTCTCGCATTGTGCATGAGCAGGCGAGTCAACTCGAGACGCCCAACGATTGGGTATATGTCAACCACTTCACTGAGTTGGGAACGCCCAGGGCCATTAGTTTGCCGCCCGGTCAGGGTGCGGAACTGCGCGCCGATATGGAACGCTTCAACAGCGGCCTGATGGATCGGCTGTTGCAGGCGTTCGAGACAGATCAGTATGCCGAGGCACGCGAGACGCTGGAACAGCAGTTCCGTGCCACGCAGCAAGAGGAGCTGGCGGCAGTGGATATGGCCTGCCGTGAGCGCGGCTTTGCGCTGGTGCGTTCGCCGTCCGGATTGTACATCTCCCCCGTGCGCGATGGCGAATTGCTCACCCCGGAGGCGTTTAGCCAGCTGGAGACGGAGGATCGCACCTCTGTTGAGCAAAACCTGGACGCTTTGGAAGATATGCTCGGCAGTGCGATGCGCCGCCTGCGCGAATACGAGCGCCGTACCCAGGCCGCTATCGAGCGTCTGGATCGCGAAGTGGCAAACTTCACCGTCAGCCCACTGATAGAGGAACTGCGCGAAAAGTATACCGACCAGGAGGAGGTGCGCGAATACCTCTCTGAGGTGTTGCAGGACATCATCGAAAACGTGAACACGTTTCGCAGTGAGGGCGACGAGAACGTGGAGGATGACAGCACATCGCTGCTGGAGATTCCAGTACACCAGCGTTACCGGGTCAATTTGCTGGTCGACAACGCGCATACGCAGGGCGCGCCGGTGATTATCGAAGACGTTCCCACGTACGACAAACTCTTCGGGCGCATCGAGTACGACGTGCGACGCGGGGCCTCTGTCACCGACTACACACTTATCCGGCCGGGCGCGCTGCATCGCGCCAACGGCGGCTACCTTATCCTTGATGCCGAGGCGTTGATGGATGAGCCTTATGTTTGGACAGGGTTGAAACGCGCGCTGTTTGGCGGCCTGATCCGCATCGAATCGCCGGATGGGCAGCAGTTGATGCGCACCGTGACGCCCATCCCCGAGCCGATTCCGCTGCATGTGAAGATGATTTTGCGTGGGTCGCCGCACATTTACTACGCCCTGTACGCCTACGACGAGGATTTCGCCAAACTTTTCAAAGTTTTGTCCGATTTCGATTCGGAGATGGACCGCACTCCGGGGTCCGAGTTCACCTATGTACAGTTTGTGAGGACGTTGACTGAGGATGAGGATCTGTTGCCGTTCACAGCGGAGGCCGTGGCCCGGGTGGTGGAATATGGATCGCGGTTGGCAGAACATCAGGAGCGTCTGAGCACCCAGTTCGGTCAAATTGCCGATCTGGCGCGCGAGGCCGCGTATTGGGCCAAAAAGGCGGCCCATACCGCGGTGCAGCGCGCGGATGTGTTGGAAGCGATGCGCCAGCAGAAACGGCGGGTGAGCCTAGGCGAGGAGTATGTTCATCGCGCCATCGCCGAGGGTAGCCTGGTGATTGTGACGTCCGGTGCTGTCGTCGGGCAGGTGAACGGGTTGACGGTTTCGTCGATGGGGGGGTACGCCTATGGCTTGCCGAGCCGTATCACGGCGCGCGCTTACGTGGGACGGGGTAACGTGCTCGACATTCACCGTGAAGTGCAATTGAGTGGACCGCTGCATGGCAAGGGCTTGCTGACGTTGATGGGGTATTTCGGCGGGCAGTACGGGACTGGGCACTCGCTCTCGATGGAAGCCAGCCTCAGTTTCGAACAAATGTATGACGACATTGACGGCGACAGCGCCTCGTGCGCGGAACTGTACGTGCTGATCTCGTCGATTGCTGGAATCCCTCTGCGGCAAGACCTGGCGGTGACGGGTGCAGTCGACCAGCACGGGCGGGTACTGCCCATCGGCGCGGTCGATGAGAAGATCGAGGGCTTTTTTGAGGTGTGCCGCCAGCGTGGGTTGACGGGCACGCAAGGCGTGGTCATTCCTGCAATCAACGCGCGGAATTTGATGCTGCGCGAGGATGTTGTTGAGGCGGTGCGGGCAGAGCAGTTCCACATCTACGTGGTGGAGACGGTGGACGAGGGGCTGGAGCTTTTGACCGGGCTGCCGGCCGGTGAATGCGACGCGGATGGCGTCTTCCCCGCTGGTTCGGTTCATGCCCAAGTAGCAGAGCACTTACAAAAGTTCGCCGAGCGCGCTAAGAGTGAACACGACGAAGACGAGGATCTGGACGACCCATCCGAATCCAGTGTCTAGGATGCGGTGTCACGCCTGGTTGTTGCTGTTGACAATGTATTGCTTTAGTAGTTTAATTGAATAGAGCAAACCTTCATCATCAATTTTCAGCGGTCAGTAGGGATCTCCGAGACGCAGTCGCTGTTGTTGAGATAACACAGCGTAGTACTTTTAGGGTGAGTAGTTGACGCTTAGATCAAATACTGATAGCTAAGCGCTAAGCGCTGAGCGTTATTAAACAGGAGGGTTGGCGTAATGACAAATCTGTTGAACAACCCAGGTTTCGAGGGTAATTGGTGGCGCAGAACCCATACCGGGCAGGAATTTGGGGAAATTTTTGTTCCAGAGCACTGGGTCGCTTACTGGAAGGAGGGCGGGCCGGTGCCTCATGATCCCACCAACCCCATCGGCTACGGTCGTCCAGAGATGCACGTCATCAACCGCGAACCGCCGTTTCTCGACCCTCTGCGAATCCAGGAGGGTAATCGCGGACTAAAATTCTTCTCGTTTTACCGAATTCACGATGCCGGCGTCTATCAGCGCGTCGAAGGGATCGCACCAGGAACGTGGTTGCGTGGTACAGGTTTCGCACATGCCTGGTCCAGTAGCCAGGATAATCCGCGCGTGAGTGACGGTGTTGGTGAGGGTCCCTTTTTCGTCCGCGCGATCGACTATGATCAGGTCAACAATGTGCGTAATTTTACTTTTACCATTGGCATCGATCCGACGGGAGGAACGGATCCGTGGGCCAGCACGGTTGTCTGGGGCGAAGGAGCGCATATCTACAACGCCCATGCGCAGGTGCCCCCAGTGGAAGTGGTCGCGCAGGGAACGGCGGTGACGTTCTTTGCCCGCAGCGCCGTCCTGTGGCCGTTCAAGCACTGCGATGCCTATATGGATGCGATGGAGTTGATCGTGGTGGAAGGAGGGGTGCTTCCACCGGAGGATCCGCCTGTTGTCGTGCCGGGGGAGCCGCCTGTAGCGCTGGCGGTGACGATGACGCCAGAAGTACCGGTACAGGGTCAACCGTTTGAAATCACGGCTTTGGGGAGTGTCGTACCCGACAGAGTGACGATACAGTTTACAGGTGGTGAGGTTTTTCAGGGTCTGACCAGCCAAACGGCGACGAGTAAGACCTGGCGAAATGTAGTGGTGACGCCGGGCACATACACGGCGCGCATTCTGGATAGTGGGCAGGTTGTGCATACGGTGTCGTTCAGGGTGTTAGCACGACCTGTCTCCGCCGTCGTCCCTCACGATTTTGTACCACCGCGTGAAGCTTATGCGCGGACGTACTTGCTACTGCCGCCAGGGGCCGGTGACACGTGGCTGCGTGCGGCGCTCGAAAGCGGTGTGTGGGACAAATACCACTGGACCATTGGCGGCAGTGCTGATGACGCCGGGGTTGGACCACGCACACGCAGAGTGATCGCCGTCAACCCGCAAGGATGGCCCAGTGACCTCAAGACATTCTTCAACCAGTACTATCCGGGCGTAGACTACGTCGCTATTGTTGCCAATACGCCGGAAGATTTGCGCCGGGTGTTGAGCAATATGTAAGTCAATGAAAGCCGCCCCGGATATACTACGGGGCGGCTTGAAATTTCGATGTTAGCTCACGTGCACACGATCACAATCCGGCGCACCGGAGGGTCATTCCTCTCGCATTTCTATGCTTTTGATGGTGAAATAAAAGGCCAGGGATTCGTTCATCCCTTCTTTGATGCGTCGTTGCATCTGATCCATAACGTCGATGAAAAACAAACCCATTTCGTCTTTAGGACAGACGATGCCGAGGTGGGGTTTGCCCTCGGTGTGGTTCAATCCCCACTCGCCACTAAAGCGTCGACGGAAGGTTTCGCCCAAGAAAGTGCCCCAGGCCATTACGATCTCTTTAGAGGGTCGCGGGAACTGTCTCAAGTGGCGATCGATCCACTCATCCAGCATTTGCAAACCCACAGCGTTATATTCAACGTCAGTATCGGCGAATCGACTAAGTCCCAGGCGCGCACGTTCGGCCAGCTCGATCAATTGGCGTGATTGCTGTGATGGAATCAATTGCAAGGCGTTCTGGGCCATAATTACCTCTGGCTTTCATTATAGCATAACTCGCATATGTGGACAAATTCGATTTCAAATGTGACTTTTGTTTTTCGCCTCTTTTGATTATAATCAGGTATATGAATGATGCTACAGTACTTATGCTGCGGCAGAGTTGGTTAAAGACTACAGGACTGAAGACTACGAGACTATTCTTTTGGAGGAACCGACAATATGGAATTGACATGGTATGGTTTGGGTTGTTTCCGCATCGTCGAGCGTGGGTACCCGGCGGTTGTGATGGACCCGTTCGGCGAGGAGGAGACCGGCCTGGTTCTGCCTCGCAGCCGCGCGGAGATCGTCACCTCAAGTGTGCTGTTGGAAGATCCACAACAGGCTCGTTGGAAGGGACTGCGCGGCATCTTGCGCACGCTGGCGGCGCCAGGCGAGTACGAAATCGGCGGCTTGTTTATCACGGGTGTGGCGACCTTTCGAGACCAAAAGCGGGGGGCAGAAACGGGACAAAATGTTGTGTTTTCGGTGAACGTCAACGGTGTAGTGGTTTGTCATCTGGGTGAATTGGGACACACGCCCACACAGGCACAGGTTGAAGCGATGGGATCGGTCAACGTCTTGCTCGTTCCGGTGGGCCTCCCTGGCGGACTGGTCCCCGCGATGGCGTCCGAAATCATCAGCATGGTAGAGCCGGATATTGTCGTGCCGATGAACTATGAGACATCCGGCCTGAAGTTATCGCGCAACCCCGTCAACCGCTTCTTGAAGGAGATGGGGGTCACGTGGGGCGATCCGCAGCCCAGTTTGAAAGTGCTTTCGGGCGGCAGCGATGCCGAAGAGACCCAAGTGGTGCTTTTGGAGCCACAGCAGGCGGGGTGAGTTACCAATCTCCAATTACCGATTTTTTCAGGAGGGAATATGCAAAAACAAGGGCGATTGTTGCTTGTAGGGTTAGTTGTCGTATTAGTAGGCGTTGCTCTGTATCTGGCGATACAGGCTTCGTCCAAGTCGAAACCGGTGATGGTCACGGTGGAAGAGGTACAAGCTCAGATGGAGGCTGGACAGTATGCTGCGGCGCGTGATGGTTTGGAAAAACTCGTCACCGCCGATCCCAAGAACGCCGAGACACATTTCTTACTCGGCCTAACTTATTTCAACCTCGCTGAGTACCCCAAAGCAAAGGCATCCTTTGCCCAGGCGCTGGCGCTGGAACCACAGCGTGCGGCAGCGGTACATCACAATCTCGGTGTGCTGGCCTATCAGACCGGTGATATGGAGACAGCCGTCACGGAATTCAAGGCCGCATTGGATGCCGATGCCAATGACCCTGACAGCCACTATCAACTTGGCGCAACCTATCTCCAGATCGCCGTCTCAACTTCCGACTTGTCGTATTTGCAGCAGGCCGAGACGGAGTTTCAGCAGGTTTTGGTGTTAGTGCCGGGAAAACCTGAGGCTTTGGTGGGATTGGGAACGCTATATTTGAACCAGAATCGCATCACCGAGGCGATTGAGCTGTTGGAGCAGGCCGTGCAGGGCAATCCCGAGATGCGCGAGGCGCTTTTTGCGCTGGGGATGGCCCATTTTGCCAGTGGCGACGTTGCGGCGGCTAGGACAACCTTACAGCAGTTTCTCGATACGCAGCCGCCGGAGCAGTGGGCTAACGAGGCACGTGACATTATGGCGCAGTTGGGAGAATAAGCGCCTTGTGTTGAATGGTATGTTTATGGTATAATTATGGTTGGATTGTTAAGCGTTGCCATAACCTGTTTTGTCCATTGGTGTTTTGTTCAGTTTTAGTTTAGAGGAGGTTACGATGATTAAGGAAATCCAAATGCCTTTGGCGTCACGCCACAAGCGTCTGCGATACGGATTTGGCGCGGCCTGTATGGCTATAGCCGCGTTGTTGTTCTTGCTGTCCTTTCAAGAAGGGGCGGCTAAGGGACTGGAGGCGCCATTGGCGCCTACTATCATAAAGAGCAGCGACACGTCGATTGTAGAGACCAATAATGCTGGTCACCAGGCTGTAGCTGGGGAATTGGTCACGGTCACGGTCGTATACAGTGGTTCTTTTGGGGAGACACTTTATGATGTTTCGCCGCGCGTGGCATTGCAAGATGGTTTGTATCCCATCGGTTCCAACCCGG
>DAIUDK010000012.1:0-28335 GCA_036845725.1 Chloroflexota bacterium | reverse complement strand
GGAGCCTGCCGCATTCAACAATGACGATACCTCTGCGCAGGTGAATGCGATTCAACCTGCGTTGAATGTGACCTACACACCTGCTCCCGTGTACCTGGATGCGGCCGGAATTGGCGCGGGCGGCGAAAATGTACGGCTAACGTTTAACACGCTCAATGCTAACGGGCGACCTTACGCACACGACATTGTGTACACGGCTACATTGGGAGCGGGACTGGCTTATCAGGCCTCCAGCAGCAACGGCCCGGATGCGGGAACATCGGTTGTTTCGGGCGACATGACCTACGTCGTGTGGCATGTGCCAAGTCTGCAAGCCAATCAGAGTTGGCAGGGTGTGGTTACGGCCACGTTGCCGGCCACATTTACGATTGGCCAACTGTTTGACTATTCGGCTGGGGTTATGTTTGAGACCTTTGCCGGAGACGTGCCTTACGAGGGTAAATATCTCACACCCGGCGCAAATCAAACCTTGCGCCCGGGTCTTTCGACCACGACGAAGGTGTCTATACCCGGCAGCGGGGCGGTGACGATGGGTGACCGTATCACGTACACCGTTGTTTTCCAACAAGGTGCAAACACTTTGCTCCAGGCGCCGCAGATGGTGGACACGCAGCCATTGGGCTTCCACTACATCACTGATACTTTTGCCTTGAATGCGACGTATACAACATTCGTCACCGAAGCGGGCGGTACAGGGAATGTTTATCAAAACCTGAGATGGGTCATGGCCGATCTCACACCCATCTCCGATGTTCGTGTGGTTACGGCAACCTACACGGTGTTAAATACAGGCCTGAATTACGATGGTGTTCCGGTCCATGCCGCGGCGGCCGAGATACGGGCCTCGCGGCCCAGTGTTAGCGGCGTGACCGGCGCAGTGCTCTCGTGGACACCGCCGGCCGGCTCGAACTACAATGTATCGACGCGCGCGAATGCCGGGGCGTTGGGGGTCATTCAGCCCTTCCTGGGGGATAATTTTACCACATCGCGCACCGATTTTGGCGACCGTGAGATAGGACAGAGCGTTCTTCTTGCTATCCGGTTCCACAATCTCGGGATGCTTGTGTCTGGCAAGGCAATTCCTGCGCATGAGTTAGAGATTTGTGATACGCTGCCTATCGGTCTGGTTTTCAACCAGGATAACGGCTGTTTTGTCAGCGGGACAACGACATGCCCCTTTACTTACACGCCGCCGGCTATCGGGGATACGGGGACCGTTTGCTGGCAGATTCCGGAGTTGGAGCGCACGACGACTTACTACGAATTCCGCTATCAGGCCGGTATTGGTCCCACCACATCACCTGGTGCGCATACAAATGGGGCGCACGTGACCACCTACAGCAGCCAGCCCAGTGTCGTAGAGGGTGAGCGCATCTACAGTGAATTCCCGGAGGGCTTGCCGACGGCGCATTGTGGCGCAGACTGTATCACCGTTCTGGGATTGGCCGGCGACAAGCAGCCATCGGCCTCCACCGTAGTGCCCGGCGAACGGTTGACGTATACACTGACGTTCACGGATACCAGTTTGTTGAACAACTACACCAATCTGATTGCCATCGATACCTATGATTCACTACTGACGTACGTGAGCGCTACTCCAGAGCCTACCAGTCACAATAGCCAGGCGCGGCAATTGCGTTGGGATTTGCCGGTGGTACCGCAAAACGGCAACTGGCAGGTTGTGGTCGTTATGCAGGTGGCCGATGTTGTGCCCGATGGCGTTGATACCTTGCTGAACACGCTCTCGTGGGACAGCGATCAAACGTTGCCTTACACAATCATGCGCGAGGTCGCCATACAGTCGGCCAATCTCAATCTGGCGATGGATGGCCCTTCTAACGTTCACGCCGATCAAACGATTGCTTACACTATCGCCTATAGCCATACCGGCACGATAACCTCTGCGCCGGTGACGTTGACGTTGGACTATGGCGATTATGTGGATTACGTGGATTACGTCTCTGCATCGGCTACACGTGTCCCTGAAACCGAAAACGTCTTCGTGGATACCATAACCGTCGGGCAAAACTACCTGCTGACCGTTCAACTGCGGGTCAAGACGCCGTTGCCCTATGACCTTGCTGGACCTTTACAGGCCTCCGCGTCGTTGGTAAGTCCTGGTGCAGAGTCTAAACAGGCCGGCATCTCGCTGATCCTGGATCGGCCGGTGCTCATATTGGAAAAAACAGGCCCAGCAGTTGCGCCATCGCCGGGTTCGATTGCAGAATACACAATTCGGGTGCAGAATCTGGGCACGTATACGGCTACCGGCGCTGTGATTACCGATACTTGGGGAGCAAATCTAGGCTATCGTACCAACAATAGTAGCTTTGGTTGGGTGCTCTCCGGTGATGAAACCTATGCTACTCAGTCTCTAGGAACGCTGGGAGTTGGTGAGATCGTCACGAAGTTTTTCCAGGTGGATATCCTCACGTTGGCAATTTCGTATACGAATCAGATAGACCTGACAACGCAACAGACGACGCAGCAGTCTGAAATCGAACAGACCTGGCAAGCCAGTATCGCCACCACCAAATCTGTGACGCCGGTGCCGGCATTCCCCGGTCGGGTTTTGACCTACACGGTGTATTATACGAGCACTGCCAACTACCCAATGGTGAATGCGCTTGTGACGGATACGCTGCCGAGTAACTTTGTCTATTTGGGACAATCGACGGCACAGGCTAGTGGCTGTCAGTCACCATGGACGTTCACTGCTCCTGTTAGCGGCGGAGGTGGCAATGCGGTGTGGTCTTGTGCGACTCTGTTCACTGGCGCCAGTGGGCGTTTTACCATCTGGGGAGAGGTCAAAACAGAGGCTGAAGGTACAAATCTGACAAACCGGACGACAACTTCGGCCTTGGATACCCCCATTCGTCCCATCGAAAAACCTCTCGTCACGCGCGTCGCACGCCCGTGGTTACGTGTGGATAAATCTGTTGTACCTGCCCATCCGGTGGCGCCAGGAGACTGGCTGACCTACACCCTCACCTATGAAAACGACGGCACCGATCCAGCTTACAACGTGATTATCAAGGATCAACTGCCCGCGCAGGTTGCTTTCGTGAGTTGCTCCGGCGGGAGCAGTTGTAACCACACGGACGGGTTAGTCACCTGGAATCTAGGTCAAGTGCCGGTCGGTACGGTGGGCAGTGTAAAGGTTGTCGTGGAGGTCAACCCTGCCACTGCCGGGCAGACCGCGGTGAATGCGGACTATAGTATCCAGTCGGATCGCCTGCCGGTGGCTGAAACGATCACGGGGCCTGCAGTGTCTTCAGTGATCCTCGATCCGCATCTGACGGCTGAAAAACTGGCAGAGCCTGCATCTGTGACGCAGGCCGCGGATCGTATCACCTACACGATCGGGCTGACCAATGATGGTGGAGGTATTCTGCACAATGTGGTAATCACCGATGCCATCGACGCGCGTACAATCGTAGATCAGCCGACTTTGCCCCCTGAGTGTGTTGTAAGTGGTGAGGCGGGAGCAAATGAGTTGGTCACGTGCAACATTGGCACGCTGGCGCAGGCCGCGCTCAGGGTCGTGCAGTTCAAAGTGTACCTTACCGGGTCGCCGTCGCCGGGAGATTCTGTTACCAATACGGCCTATCACCACAGTGATGAAACGCCCTTCGCATCTTCCAATGAGACAACGGTCTGGGTGACGACCGGCTGTATCCCACCGCACGATGTCGATTTCACAGTCTCTGCCAATCCGCAGGCCGGTCAGCCGTTGACGTTTACGGCTTCGGCAGCGGGGGACATGCCGATGACGTTTGCCTGGGTGTTTGGCGACACACAAACCGGCAGCGGGCAGATCGTTGAGCACACCTATGCAGTCAGTGGCACTTACAAAGTCGATTTGACCGTCAGCAATGGATGTGTAGCCCCGGTAACCGTTTCTAAGGATGTCTTTGCGCCTGGTGCGCCGGAAATCGTATGGACGCCCCCGAGCTTTACCAAATCCGCCGACGAAGGTTCGGTGACGCCACTTCAGGATGCGTTGACGGTGAGCAACACAGGAACTGCCAACTTGATCTGGAGTGTTAGCGTCATGACACCGGCTGAGGCCACTTGGCTGAGAATCGCGATTGGCGCTGGGGATCCTGAAACAGTTATCTTGCCGCAAGTGACCGTACCCGGTTACAGCACGCCTGTGACGGTCTACTTCAATCCCGCCGGCCTCGCCGCAGGCACTTACAGCGCGCAGTTACGTATCGAAAGCAACGACACTGATGAAGGCGTGGTCCTTATTCCGGTGACCTTCACCATCCGCGCCCCTGATGAGGATTACTACATCTACCTGCCATTGGTGCTCAGAAACGCTCAATAGACATTGGCCTTAGTCCCTGGGCTGTGAGATCACGGCCCAGGGACGGTTATCCCGGATGAGGTGAACAATGAGCGCGCCGATCAAATTGATGATGACCTGGGATATCAAGCCTGGAAACGAGAAAAAGTACTTCGCGTTTATCTCGCAGGAGTTTCCGACCATCTTGCAGGATGCCGGGCTGCAGTTGAGCGACGCCTGGTACACAATCTACGGCACCTGGCCACAGATCAGTATGGGATTTGTGAGTGAGGATATGCAAATCATCAAGGATTTTCTGATCTCTGAACTGTGGTTGGGATTGAAGCATCGTTTGCTGGGCTACGTCCAGGGGTATCAACAGAAGATCATCCCTGCGCGCGGCGGATTCCAAATCTGAGGTTTTCGTCGCGCGCACTTTAGTGCGTGTCGGGCGCTGTAGCGTCTGCTACGGGCTGATTACCGTGGCCCGCACATCTTGTGCGGGCCGTTTCTATTCCAGGGGAGGAGAATTTTTTTGCTTTTCTCTCCCCGTTTACCGTCTACTGTCTACGCTTTTTATTGCCACGGCAGGGGAATCTGCGCCTGCGCCTGCTCGACAATTGGATCGAGACCCAGGTAGACTTCGATGTCGGCGCGTTGGTTGATCTCGGCAGCCATACGCCTTAGATGACGATATTTGATGAAGACCCAGTGATCGCGTTCAACCGCCTGTTGTAGGCGCGGATCGCGCTTGAGTTTCAGTGCCGCCAGCGCTGCCCGTCCGCCGGGGAGCACCAGATGACGGCGCACAGACGTTGGAGCTTGCGCGGCAAGCAAGTGCGGCCCTAACGCCGCGGTGGTCGTGCAGCGGAATAGGTACAACGGCATTCCGGTATTAGCCCACACGATGTCCCCAGCTTCATCCTGGCTCACATCGAAGCGCAGCCGCTCTCCCAATTGACGCAGCAGCCCACGTATCTGTCGTGTTTCGGCGCCGCGTGCTGCTGCCATATCCTCAGTCCGCAGCCGCAGACTGTCTTGCCCTTCGGCGTCCGTGTAGGCGGCGATGCAGGCCTCGACCAACGCCGGTTCTGGCGAAAGTTCATCATAGAACTGCGCGTATACGGCACTTTCTAGTTCGACGCGTCGCCATGCTTCGTGGGATTGCAGCAGGCGTAGCACGCTTTCTTCGACGCGATCCGCCAGCGGTCTGCCAGGCTTAACCGGATTGGACATCCACACTATTTGTGGCGTGATGGCGGTGAAGGCCGGGTCTTGGGTTAGATCTGCCAGAGCATCCACCTGCTCTGGCGCGTCCTTCCCGGCATTGATGATGTGAACGGCTTCCAGAAGCGCTCTCTGTACCGGCTCTCCGCGCCGTTGGATGGTTTTGAGCAGCGGTTGGTCTGTCGTCCGCGGGGTAGGGGGGGCATCGCTGTAGAGTGCCAGCCGGTAGCCCCAGGGCGGACAGACGACCCAACGCTTCGCCTGGAATCCGGCCTGCGCGGTGGCGGCGATGATGTGTGCCAGCATCGTTGCATCATCCTCCGGCAGCACGACAAGCAAGGGGGCATCGTGTTTGAGTAATGGTTTCAGGCGTTTGAGTGTCACCGTCAGACTGCGCCGATACCATTCCCACTCCAGACGGCGGCGGCCCAGAAAGGTGTGTATGGCAGGGTAGGGCACATCCTTCCAGAGCCAGGTTGTCCACAGCGCCGAAAGCGCCAAAAAGGTGGCATCTGGGGCTTGGGAATGGAGCAGCAGTGCAGCGATAGAATCCGCCGGAATGGCGGGCGCGACAGTGCGCAGGGGGTGTGATAGGAGCAGATGGGTGACCGGGCGGCCTTCCAGCAGCGCCGACAGCGTGCTGTCCACCGGCGTATCGCCAACCGGTGCGTCAATCGCTGTACCCGCCGGCGTGGTCATCCGTGTGCCGTAATCCCGGAGCGCCTTCTCCATCACCAGCCAGACGTTGTTTTCGAGAAAACGTGACGGCGGGCGCAGGCTGCGTGGGCGCGTAAGCGGTTCGTTGTATGGGACCAGGCTGCTGCCGCAATCCAAGGCTTCGAGAACGAGCAGAGCGAGCGCACGCTGGATGGTCGGGTCGGAGGAGGCCTGTGGCAGCCGGTGGATGATGTCCATCAGTAGGGTGAGGTTGCGTGGTGTGTAGAGCGCGATCAGTTCGGCAGCGCGTGAACGCATGGGATCGTCGAGGGTGGCAACGCGGCTCAGGGCGATGTGGTAGGCCGGACCGGCGCGTGGGGTGAACTGTTCGAGAAGGGCATGGTCACGCGTATCTACCTCACCCTCCTGGGCTTCGGCGCAGTGCGGACAGCGCACGCGTTTGGCGAAGGGACGCTGTGTATCACGGTCCCAGGCGAACCACTCCGCTACGCCATCGGTATGGCAGGTGGGACAGCGGCTGAGATAAAGGGCGCGAGCGTGTGCGACGAAGGGCTGCGTGCCTTTGGGCTGGTCGCCAAGCCGTGTGAAGGCGGCTTGCACTTCGGGAAGTGAGGGGGGGTGCAGTGCGTCGTGGACCCAGAGCAAGGGCAGGGGATTGATGTTGAGTCCCAGGACACGCCGTTCCATCTCCAGGGCTTCGCGGATATACGTGGCCTCACCGATGCCCAGTTCGACGACGAGATCGCCGGGCGCAGTGACGTCCGCCAGCGCCACGCACTCAAACCCTGCCGGCGTCGGCGTGCGGTAACGTGCCAGGGGGCGGGTTGGTGTCACCGGCATCCCCGGGACCAACACAGGGAACGGCGTTTCGTCCATCTCACCGGCCTTTCAGAATAGCCCTAAGCGGTCAGCGAGTAGCCTTCCGCTACAGAATTACGGTTGTGTGGCGGTGACGGCGGCTTTGAGACTTTCGATGTTAGGTGCGCCGGCGTGTGTATAGACGACATTGCCTGCGCCGTTCAGGACGAAGAATGTGGGAACACCGCTGATGCCCCACCGCGCAGCGAGCGCCAGCCCGACGTTGTCTTTGACGTTGAGGCGCAGCACAGTAGCATGGCCTACCAGATCGCGTTCCAGTTGATCGATTTTGGGTTTGTTGAGCAGGCAAATGCTGCAATTGTTGGCGTAGAATTCGACGATGGTGGGCTGTCCTGCCTTGAGCCGGGCATCCAACTCGCTCACCGAAGCAAATTCATCTCCCGGCGCGCGCAGGTAAGCGTAGACCGCCACAATAAGAACGACGATTAGAACGGTCAGTCCATCTTCTTTGAAAAAGCGCAGCAGTTTTTCCTTCGTCATATAACCAGGTCACCCTTGCGAAGGTTTGCAAACCTTCGCAAGGATAATTTTCAAATAGCCCCCGGCGTGTTCGGATTCGCCGTTTCGACGATACGGTAACTGTGGGTGATTTCGGCGGCCTTGCTTAACATCGCGTTAGCCGAGCAGTAGGTCGATTCCGATAGCTCGATAGCCCGTGCCAGTGCCGTCTCGCTGATGCCCTGTCCATATGCAATGTATTCCAGGTGAATTTTGGTCCAGATTTTGGGATGCGTTTCCGCGCGTTCTCCCTTCACCTTGACCTGCAGGTTGGTCATCGGCTGGCGTTTCTTCGCCATGATCGAGATCACGTCCATCGCTGTGCAACCAGCCAGTCCCAACAGCAAAAGCTCCATAGGGCTAGGCCCACTGTGTGTACCATAATCAGGGCTGCTTGAATCCAGGAGGATGCTCGGCCCGCCTTCGACATCGCCGACCATGCGCATCCCCGGACCGGTCCAGGTGACTTGTACGTTTGCCATTATTTGCTCCTGTTTACTGTTGCAAGGGAATGACGCAGATGAATCTAAGAGATTTGTCGCCTGTATTCCGGTAGCCATGAATCTCATCGGGTGGGACGAGTATAAAAACGCCCGGTCGCATCACGCCCATATCGCCATCCGGGTTCGTGACGACGCCCTCCCCTTCAAGGACGTAGATTTCGTGTTCGTAAGGGTGCTGGTGCGGCGTGAAGACGACACCAGGCTGGAGTTCGACGAGGCGCATTGCGAAGTTCGGCGCTCCTTCTTTTTCCGTGATTAGCCAGCGGATGCCGATACCTTCCTGCATAACCTGTGCCGGAACTTCAGAGGTTTCTTTGATCAACATAAATATTCTCCTGAGATGTCGTCCGATAGTCGTTAGTCCGCAGTGGGACCGGCTACCTCGTCGGATTCGTTATCTGTAGGCGACCTATCCGCCATTACCGGTTGTTCTGGTTCTGCCGTCTCGTCTGTTATCGCGGGTTGCTCCGCCTCTGCCGGTGTGGCTTCCAGGGTAGATTTGCCGAATAGGGTGTAGATGCCGCACCAACCCGACGCTCCGGTCGCAAAGGCGATCAATCCCAGAACTCCCAGAATGATGCCCACAACGCCCTGGATGAACAGAAAGCCCAAGAGCATTGCGTAAATGCCAAGAACAACGCGGATGAGCCGCTCGCCGTCGCCGATGTTTGGTTTCATAGGTCCTCCTCCAAGATAAACCACGAATTTACACGAATCTGTACCGTATACTGTGTTCGATGGGTGTCTAAAGCTCTAGTATGAAGTCGCGGATGGCCAGGGCTGCTTTCGCCCCATCGCCAACGGAAATACTAAGTTGTGCAGGGTTGTCGGCGCGCACGTCGCCGATCGCGTAAAGGCCGGCAACTTTTGTCTGCATTTTCTCGTCTGTGATGATATGCCCCCACTTGGTGGTTTCCACCAGGTCGGCGACGAAAGCGCTGTACGGCGAGTATCCCACGTAGATGAAGACGCCGTCGGTGGGATAGACGTGCTCTTCCTTGGTCTCTCGGTCCACCGCGACGACGCCGGTCACAGTTTTGTCGCCCTGAATCGCTGTGACCTGCTGGTTGAACAGGAGCGCACTCTTGGGGTGGCTCTTGACGTGCTCTTGCAGGATGTGCTCGGCGCGCGCGTAGGGCCGGGATCCGAGGAAGGTGACTTGTTTCGCGTATTCAAGGACTTGCAGCCCTTCCTGCAAGCCAGAATTGCCCGCCCCGATGATGACAACGTTCTTATCCTTGAAGAATGGCCCGTCGCACGTGGCGCAGTACGACACGCCGCGCCCATAGAACTCTTTTTCACCGGGGACGTTGAGCTTTTTCGGCCGGCTGCCGGTAGCCACGACGACGGTTTTGCCAGTGTAAACTTTTCCACCTTCGGTGCGCACTTCTATTTCACCCGCTTTGAGCGGGTTGACCTTGACCACCTCGTCGAATTCGACGATCTCCGCACCGAAACGCTCTGCCTGCCGGCGAAACCGGTCGAGCAATTCCGCACCGTTGATGCCGTCTGGAAATCCGGGGTAGTTCTCGATCATCTCGGTGGTCGCTGCCAGGCCGCCGGCGCTCTCGCGTTCCAGGATTAGGGTTTTCAAGCCGTCGCGTGCGGTGTAGATGGCGGTTGTCAATCCTGCCGCCCCGGCGCCGATGATGACGACATCATACAATCCGCCGCTGATTTCGGTTTTGGTCGGTTCTGGACTGAGCTTGAATTCGAACATAGTTTTCCTCCCTGTTGCTCTATCACCAAGCCCGGCAAGGTAAGCCGGGCTTGGATCGATTCTATGTGCGATCTATCGACGCACGTCTTCGCGCAATGTCTCGCTAGGCCAGTGCCGTCTTGATCGCGTCGACAATCATATGCGGTGGGGCCGCGCCCTCAACCCGGCTGGTTCCGTTGATAACGTTTAGCGGTACGCCCATCACGTTGAAACGATTGGCGAGTTCTTGGAACTCGATCGATTCGATGACGTCGGCGACGACCTTGTCGCTCGCTACTGCCATATCGTAGGCCAGGACGGCCGCGCGCGGGCAGTACGGGCAGGTGGGAGTGACGAAGACCTGGATGTCAACCGGCTGGGTCAACCCGCTCAGATAGTCTAGCGTTTGTGGATCGAGGTCTGGGTCCCCTTGGCTGGCACGCTGGATGCCGTACAGCAACGTCGAGAGTTCATGTCCCAGCGCGAGGCCGTAATAACGCAGGCCATAATCTTGCTTGCCGACAATCACCGTCACCGGTGCCAGGGTTACGTTATACGCAGCGGCCTTTTCGGTCTCCGTGTCGAAGTCGTAAGCCGCAACGGTTACTTTGGATGAGGTCTCTGCGACTTCCTCGGCCAGTCGCACAATCTCGTTGCAGTATTGGCAGTTGTTTTTGGTTGTAAAAACGACGAGCTGCACATCATCTTCTAGGTTTTCCAGCATTTCAGCGACTTGTTCCGCGATTTCGGCATTTAGTAAAGCCATGTCTCTATACCCCCTATGTTGAATTTTCCACATTATTCTTTGTGCTATCATCGTTGATTCTTTGACGATTGACTTCATTATTGTAGCATATAATAAATCATGGTCAAGAAAATTCGGGTTGCGTGCGGCATTTCTAATAGATTTCTAATGTTGTGTTATACTCGTTTCGCCTGTTGACCCAAAGAAGACTACAAAAGTCTCAGCACGTACTGCGCATTGCAGACCTGGTGTCAAGCGTGTGCTTGGATCGAGCAAGCGCCTCGTGAGACTTTTGTAGTCTAGGCATGTTCTTTTGTGGAGGTTGTATGTACGATCTGGTATTTTTGCACGCGCCAAGCGTCTATGATTTCCGCGAGCGCGCGACGTTGTGGGGCCCGATTTCGGACCTGGTGCCCTCGACGCCGGTCTTCGATATGTACCCCATCGGCTTTGCGACGCTGATGGCGCACGCGCAGCAGGCCGGATTCCGTGTGCGCATCGCGAACCTGGCGGCGCGTATGGTGCGCTCGGCGCGTTTCCAGCCGGAGAAGATGTTACAAGCGATCGAGACGCGCGCGTTCGGCATCGACCTGCACTGGCTGCCCCACGTGCACGGCGCGTTGGAGGTGGCTCGCCTGGCTAAGGCATATCACCCAGAGACGCCCGTCATTTTCGGCGGCTACTCCGCGACGTATTTCTACGAAGAGCTGATCCGGTACCCCTTTGTCGATTACGTGCTGCGCGGCGATTCCACCGAGCATCCCCTGGAGCAGCTCTTGCAACACATCGTCTCCGGAACTATGCCCGCCGATGTGCCCAACTTGACCTGGAAAGACCGGCGGGGCGAGGTCCACGTCAACCCGCTAACGTACATCCCAGAGGATTTGGATCATCTGATCCTGGATTATCATACGATGGTCAGGTCGGTGGTGCGCGACCGCGACCTGCTCAACTATGCACCGTTCAGCCATTGGTTGGAATATCCGATTATGGCCGCGCTCACCGTAAAAGGTTGCACGCAGAATTGCACAATCTGTGGTGGATCGGCGTTCGCCGGACGGCATCTTTCCGGGCGGCAACAACCGGCCTACCGTTCCCCGGAGAGGCTGGCGGAGGACGTGCGGCGGATGGGCCGGTTGAGCCGCGCGCCGGTCTTCATTCTGGGTGACCTGCGCCAGCCGGGGATCGACTACGCGCGGCGCTTTTTCCACGATGTACAGGGCTTCGATGGTGCAGCGATTGTGGAATTCTTCTATCCTGTCGATCACGCCTTTATGCAAGAATTGGCGGCGGCGCTGCCAAACTTCCTGGTGGAATTCTCGCCCGAGTCGCACGATCCGGCGGTGCGGCGCGCGTCGGGCAAGGGATATTCCAATCAGGGTATCGAAGAGTCGATTGCGGCGTGTCTCGATGCGGGGGCGCGGCGATTTGACCTCTTCTTTATGATCGGACTGGCGCAGCAGACGCCGGAATCGGCGCTGGAGACGGTAGACTACTGCCGCGCGCTGTTAACGCGCTTCGATGAGGGGCGGTTGATCCCGTTCACCTCGCCGCTCGCGCCGTTCCTAGATCCCGGCAGCCGGGCCTACGAGCTGGCTAGTGAGGTGGGCTATATCCGCCATGCGGAAACGTTGGAGGATCATCGCCAGTTGCTGCTGCAACCGACGTGGAAGCACATTCTCTCCTACGAGACGCGCTGGATGGATCGTGACGCAATTGCCGACATCACCTACGAGGCTGGCTTCCGGTTGAACCGATTGAAGCGCGAGGTGGGACTAATCAGTGTCGAGAAAGCCGAGGAGACCGAGGCGCGGATTGCCGAGGCCCGCGCGTTGATGGGCGAGATCGACGGGCTGATGGCGCATCTGGACTCACCTGCGTTGGAACGCGCGCTTCTGGAGCTGAAACCGCGCATCGACGCCGCCAACACGTCCACAGTGTGCGACAAGGCTGAACTGGACGTTGATGTGGGGCGGATGCCCTTCAAGGTGTTCAATCTTGCGCGGGTAGGGTTGGGTTTGGAAGATTAGACCGGCCGATTGCGCAGGGTATCGGCGATAATCTCTAGTAACTGTTGCATGTCCATCGGTTTGCTGATGTAGTGGTTGACGCCGGCTTCTAGGCTGCGCTCACGGTCGCCTGGCATGGTTAACGCCGTCACGGCGATGATCGGTGTGTCGTGCAGTTCCTCATCCGCGCGGATGTAGCGTGTAGCTTCCAACCCGTTCATTCCGGGCATCTGGATGTCCATCAGCACCAGATCGGGATGATGTTTGCGCACCGTATCTACTGCTGTTGTACCATCTTCCGCTATAATGGTGGTGTAGCCGGCCATGTTGAGCATATGACATAGGACTTTGCGGTTCATGGCATTATCCTCTGCCACCAAAATGAGCGGCGGCTCGCTCTTTTGGGATGATGGCCGTGTCACTAGTGGAAGTACAGGGGTATCGTCGTCGGCATCGGCTTGTGGTGGCAGAATGTTCCACGGCAGTGAAAGCGTAAAGCGACTGCCTTTTCCGACCTGGCTTTCGACGGCTACGGAACCGCCATGCAGTTCCGCTAGATAGTGTACCAATGCCAGCCCCAAACCGGAACCTTCATATTCGCGGTTGAGGTTAGCCTGGAGTTGGCTGAATGGTTGGAAGAGTTGTGGAAGATAGCGCGTATCAATGCCAATACCAGTATCCCACACCTTGAAATGAACCATCTGTGTCGTAGCATCGCTGTGGACTTCCAGGCCAATGGCCCCACCATTGGGTGTGAACTTGATGGCGTTTTTCAGAAGATGATTCAACATTTGGTTGAGGCGGTATGGGTCGGCCTTGATGTTGGTGATGTTGCTGTCCAATGTGGATGAGACACGTAAGTCTTTCCTGCGCGCGACGGGTTCGATCTGGCGCAGATTTTCCAGACAGAGGTCGGTGACATTGAGTGTTTCGATCTCTAGATGGATTTTGCCGGCCTTGATATCCGAAAAGTCGAGGATGTTATTCACAAGTTTGAGCAAATCTTGTGCACTTTTCTTGATGTTGGCACTGATTTGTTCCTGACGGGGGGTTAGTGGCCCGTAATGGTGGTTTAGGAGCAGATCCGCAAATGCCAGGATTGGCGTTAAGGGTGTGCGTAGTTCGTGGTTGATGTTTGCCAGGAATTCATTCCGGGTCTGGAGCGCCTGGAGAAGCTGTATGTTGGTGTCGTGGAGGGCCGCCGTGTGCTCCTCAACCCGCTCCGCCAGCGAGGCGCGCTCGGCTTGCAGGGCCGCTTCCGCGGCCTTCTGCGCGCTGATATTGCGGATGATAATCAACACCTTGTCGCCGTTGATCCTGACCAAACGTGCCTCGAAGTCACGTGGGCCGTCCGGATAGGAAAGCTGATACTCATATTGCTCTGTCTGTTCGGTGTGCAGGACATGATTGACGCAGCTCATGATTTGCTCGGCGAATGAGTGGGGAAAGACTTCGTAAATCGACTTGTCGATACATTCTTCCGGTGGACGCCAGAGATCGTCACCTTTGACTGCATGGTAATGTAGAATACGACCTCCCGCGGAAAGCTGAACCATGACATCGGGAAGTGCCTGCAAGATAGCGGAGTTTTCTATTTCGCTTTTGTGTAATGCGATTTCGGTTCGGCGTAAGCGATCGGTAAGAATCGAATGGCCCCTGGTCATCAACACCGAAATTAGCAGCGCGATGAGGAAGGCGCGGATAACCGATTCAGCCTGGATCGCCCCGTGGAAAAGATAATCGGTACCCATGATGATCAGTTCTGTAAGCACAACAGAGAGCACGACCACGGCGATTCTAATCGTGCGGGCATTCGATTTTTCCATCAGGTGTTCAAGTTTACTAAACATTCAATCCCTTTTTTTACTTTTCCTGTATTAGTGTCTGCTGAGAATAGCATAGCACAGGTCTCGGATTCCTCTGTTAGCATTTCATGGTGATTGTGTAGCAATTTGGTTGGTTTTAGGATAGAATCCTGACTTTAGTATACTACGCATTACTGTTAAGGCAATCGACAATTACCATTCTCTTTTTCATTTCTCTATATTTTCGTTTTGTGGTATCCTTTTAGCCTCATGGGGCGGGATTGTCGTCGAGAACCTAGCGCTATGGTACTGGTCTTATTTATCATATTTAACTTGCAAAACAGGATTTGACACCCCAACTTCTTGTAGTAATATAGTTATAGATGCCCACAGCTAGGTGTTCCAAAAATAAAATTCAAAAGTAATGCTAAAAGCATTGCTTTTTGTTTCTATGTCATCCTCACAATTACCATATATCACCAAATTTAGGAGGGTATTGATATGTTGCAGCCGCAAGTGGATTACGTGGACGTCGATGTGCAGGTTAGTGTTCCAGCAACGATTGTCAAACGGGACGGTCGGGTCGTCGCCTTCGACGCGGACCGCATTGAGACGGTGTTGAAGCGCTGTTTCAACAGTCTGAGCCGGCGGCCAGTGATTTCGACGAGCGAGTTGACTCAGCAAACCGTCAATATCGTCGCTGCGAAGTATGAGCAACCCACCGTCGAGCAAATTCAGGATATCGTCGAGATGGTATTGTTGGCGGCAGGTGAATACGAGGCTGCCAAGCACTACATCCTTTATCGCGCCGAGCGCGCCAAGCTGCGCATGGCTCGTCCGATTCCCGAAAGCGTGCGTGAGGCGTTCGCTGCGTCTGACCAGTATTTCCCCACTCAGCTTCAGAAATTCCAGTTCTACGACAAGTACTCGCGCTTCAACTACGAACTAGGGCGTCGCGAAACCTGGGTTGAAACTGTGCATCGCGCGGTCGATTATCTCAAGGAGCTTTCCGAATATCGCCTGCCCAGCGAGACCTATGTGCGTGTTCACCAGGCTATTCTCGATATGCACGCGATGCCGTCGATGCGTTTGTTGGCTATGGCGGGGCCAGCTGCGCGCCGCAACAACATCGCGATCTACAACTGCTCTTACCAACCGGTAGAAAGTATGGATTCCTTTGTGGAGGCGTTGATCATTTCGATGAGCGGTTGTGGCGTTGGATATTCGGTGGAGCGGCAATACGTGGAAAACTTCCCGCGTGTTCAACGACAGTTAGGCTTCACGCCGGCCCGGCACGTGATTGAGGATTCCGCCGAGGGGTGGGCCGCTGCGCTGCGCTTTGGGTTGGAGACGTGGTTCGAGGGCGGCGACGTTAGCTTTGATTTCTCGCTTGTGCGTCCAGCCGGCGCTCCATTGCGCATCAAAGGCGGGCGCGCCTCAGGCCCGGAACCACTACGCAAGATGCTGGATTTTGCGCGCGCGCGCATTCTGGCGCGTCAGGGCAGTTTCCTGCGACCTCTCGATGCGCATGACATCATGTGCGCGATCGGTGGTGCGGCGGTTTCCGGTGGGGTGCGCCGCACGGCGATGATCGCCCTGTTCGATCAAGATGATATTGAGATGAAGACCTGCAAGGATGGCGATTTCTCGCGTGACAACAGCCAACGCTGGAACGCCAACAACTCCGCGGTGTGGCCATCACGACGTCTTACCCAAGCCGAAGTTGCGCACTACATCCTGGACATGGTCGACACTGGGCGTGGCGAACCGGGCATTTTCAATCGCCAAGCCGCAATTGATGCCCGACCGGAGCGGCGCGCGTTAACCGATTTTGGCACGAACCCCTGTGGCGAGATCATCTTGCGCCCCTGGGAATTCTGTAACCTTTCCAGTGCCGTCGTCCGCGCCGATGATACCTACGACAGCCTGCGCGAGAAAGTTGAACTGGCGACAATCATTGCCACGATCCAGTCGATGGCGACGTTCTTCCCCGGCCTGCGTCCTCAGTGGAAGCAGAATTGTGAGGACGAGCGCCTACTTGGCGTCGATCTTAACGGCCAGCTGGATGGCGCGGTTGCCAGAGACCCCGAAGTACAGGCACGCTTGCGGCAGGTGGTGATCGAGACCAACCTTCAAATTGCTGCGCAGTTGAACATCAACCAGTCGGTGTCGACGACGTGTGTTAAACCGTCGGGTAACTCGTCACTGCTACTGGACTGCTCGTCCGGGATTCACGCGCGTTGGGCGCCGTACTATGTTCGCAATGTGCGCGTTAGCGCCTTTACGCCGATCTACAAAATCCTGCAGGATGCGGGTGTGCCGATGAACCCTGAAAATGGTCAGACGCCGGAGACCGCCGACACGTGGGTCGTGCACTTCCCGGTCAAGTCGCCGGACGGTGCAATCACGCGCAATATGCGTTCGGCCATCGAGCAGTGCGAATACTGGCTGCAAAACAAGACACACTGGACCGAGCACAATCCAAGTGTGACAATCACCTATCACCCGCACGAGGTTTTGGACATCATCAAATGGGTATGGGAGCACCAAAGCCAGATCAATGGAATGACGTTCCTTCCCGCTTTCGATGCTCAGTACGATCAGATGCCCTATGTCGAGATTTCCGAAGAGGAGTACCGCCAAAAGGCCGTGGCCTTCCCAACAATCGACTTCTCGAAGATTTGGCGCTACGAAGACAAAGACCTGACCACGGCAGCGCAGGAAGTGGCCTGTTCCGCAGGGACGTGCGAACTGGAGTTCTAGGTGCATTTTGACAGGATTAACAGGATATTCGGGATTTTGTTAGTCTGATCCTGTTAATCCTGTCCCAGGAAGTGACCATGTATGCCTTGTCCGTTTTGCGTGCGATGTCTTTCAACATTCGTTTGAATACCTCTCGCGATGGGCCGAACGCCTGGCCCTATCGCGAGGGCTTGGTCGCCAGTATGGTGCACCTGCACCAACCTGACGTTGTAGGCTTACAAGAGGTACTGCCTGACCAGGTGGATGATCTGGCGGCGCGCCTGCCCGACTTCTCGTGGGTGGGCGTGGGGCGGGACGACGGCGCGCGCAAGGGCGAGTTCGCTGCGATTTTCTACCGCCGTGCGCGGCTTATGCTGCTCAATCAGGGGACGTTCTGGCTTTCCGGGACGCCGGATGTCTCAGGCAGTCTGGGGTGGGATGCCGCTTGCATCCGTATTGCTACTTGGGCACAATTTCGGGATGTGGCAACCACTGCCGTTTTCTTCTTCTACAATACGCACTTCGATCACAGAGGGGAGGTAGCCCGAAGTGAGAGTGCCCGGTTGCTGCTGAAGGACGCCCACGCGCGTGCGGGCGCTGCGTCGGTTATCGTGGTCGGCGATTTGAACTGTGACGAGGATGCGCCTGCTTACCGGCTATTGATCGGCGGCACGGCGGACATCCCCTTGCGCCTGTGGGACGCCAAAGCGCAATCAGCGACGCCGCACCACGGCCCGTCAGGCACATTCCACGCCTTTACCGGCACATTGCGCGACCGCATCGATTACATCTTCGTAAGTGAAGACGTTCGCGTCTTACGGCACGCCACCCTCGCCGACCACTGGGACGGCGGGCGCTATCCGTCGGATCACATGCCGGTGGTGGCGGATGTGGTGTTGGGTGGTTAGGCGGTTTGTCAAAGATTGATTGGAGAGGCGCTGTTCAACAGCGTCTCTTTTGTTCTATGGAACTTCTCTTTTCTTGAGAACGTCTTATCATCAGTTATGTGAATCACGCATTACGTATCACGAAGGAGGTTCCCCATGTCCCGTAAAACTTGGTTGGTCGTTAGTTTTCTGATCGGTTTTGTCATTTTGATCGGTGGGCTGATTGGCTTGCTGATCCATTACGAGCGTCTCCCTGAAACGCTCAGTCAGCACGAAACGATTGTGCTCGGGCAGAGCAGTCTGGTCCCCGGCAGCGCCGCCGCGATGCGCGTCGTCGTGCGCGACAGCCGCGACGCCAGCCCCTTGCCCAATGCCGAAGTCGAAGTGCGCATGCGTCCGGCGGACGGCGGGCGCGCAAAAGTGCTGTTCAAGGGGACGACGGATGCATCCGGCAACGTGGATGTGGCCTTTGCCGTGCCGGAAGACGCCGAACCACAGCAGACGCTCATCGTCGAAACGAAATCCAGCCTCGGTTCCGACACGTTGGAGCAGGCAGTGACGATCGAGCGCGATTACCGCATCTTGCTGACCACCGACAAGCCGCTCTACCAGCCGGGGCAGATCATACACATCCGCGTATTGGCGTTGGGTGCATTTGACTTAATCCCTGCATCGGCAATGACTTCACCTGATTTGGAGCGAGGTGGATTGGAGATTACCGTTGCCGATGGCAAAGGTAATACTGTCTTTCGCAAGATGCTCACTCCGTCCGAGTTCGGCGTGGCTTCAGTAGATTTCCAGCTCGCGGACGAGGTCAACAGCGGCGCGTACAAGCTCACGGCGACGCTGGGCAACACGTCTTCCGAGAAAATCGTCACCGTCGAGCACTACGTCCTCCCAAAGTTCGACGTCAAACTGACCACCGACCGCACCTTTTACCGCCCTGGCGACCACGTCGAAGGCACGCTCAAGGCCGCCTACTTCTTCGGGAAGGATGTGACCGGCAGCGCGGTGAAGCTCGAAGGCTACACCTTCGACTTCGAGCGGGTCGTCGCGGTGACGCTGGAGGGGACGACGGACGACGCGGGCAACTTCACGTTCAGCTTCGACCTGCCAGCCTACATCGCCGGCAGCGACCTGGAAAGCGGCGGCGCGCGCTTCTACATCGAGGCCGCCGTCACCGACCAGGCCGAACACACCGAAGTCGGGCGGCTGTCGCTGCCGGTGGCGCAGGGGGCGTTGGTCATCAACGCCGTACTGGAAGGCGGACAACCCCGTCCTGGCGTCGAAAACATCCTCTACGTGATGGCGAGCTATCCCGACGGAACGCCTGCCGAGACCGCGCTGACTGTGACCTTCCACGACGCGCAGGGTGGGACGCAGCGCACGCAGACCGGCAAATACGGTTTGGCCGAGGCGACTTTCACCCCGGACGGCCCTTACGTTACGTTAACCGTCGAAGCCCGCGATGCGACCGGCGCGACGGCGTCACGCAACTTCTACTTCGAAGGCCAATGGGATGAAGAGACGGTGCTCCTGCGACCTGACGCGCCCGTCTATCGCGTCGGCGATACGATGATGCTCGCGCTGCTCACCTCGGCGCAGCGCGGCACGGTCTACGTGGACATCATCCGCGAAGGCCAAACCGTGAGCACGCGCGCCGTGGACGTGACCGATGGCAAAGCGGAAGTCGCCGTTGATCTCACACCCGACCTCTACGGCACGCTCGAACTCCACGCCTACAAGATTCTGCGCTCCGGCAACATCACCCGCGACACGCGCCTGGTCATTGTCGATCAGGCAAGCGATCTCAACGTGGCGCTGACGCCCGGCGCCGACACCTACCGGCCCGGCGAGGATGCGACGCTTGGCGTGCAGGTCAACGGCGCGGATGGCGCGGGCGTGCAGTCGGCGGTGGGGCTGGCGGTGGTCGATGAGTCGGTCTTCGCGCTGGCGGAACAGGACCCCGGCTTTGCCAAGCTCTACTTCATGCTCGAAGCCGAACTGTTGCAGCCGAAATACGAATTGCACGGTTTCGGCATCCCCGAACTGATCTCTGAGCCATACCCGGTGGACGATCCGGTCTTGCGCGAGGCGCAGGAGGGTGCGGGCAAAGCGGCGCTGGCCTCGGCGATCCAACAGGCGTCGCCGTTCAGCCTGAACGCGAATTCGCACGAACAGGCGATGTCGCGGGCGTATGAAAAACAGGAGAAGTTCTACACCGGGCTGGCGAAGGGTGCATTTGGTCTGGTGGTGCTCATCCCGTTGGGCGTGATGGTGTTGAGTGGCATCGCGGTATGGCGCAGCGCGGAGCAGAAGCGCTGGCGGCGGCTGTTAGGCAGCGTGGGGATAGCGTTTGGCGTGCTCATCGCGCTGGCGCTGATGTTTGCGGGACTGATCTGGGCCGTCAACGAGTTGCTCTACCGCTGGTCTGATGAAATTCTGCTGATTCTGGTGGGTGCGTTGGGCCTGCTGGGAATTGTGGGACTGGTCGGCCTCATCGTCATTGCGATCAAGCGCAAAGACGGCCTACTCGGCGCGGCATTAGGGCTGCTGCCGGTATTTTTGGCCGTCGTCGTCATCTTGGGCTTCGCGGCGTCGCGCGGCGACGTGTCCCCGGAGGATTGGGTGATTCTGCTCGGCGCGTTGGCGCTCGCGTTGTTGCCGTTGGCCTTCCTGCTGCGCGGCGCGGGCTTCGCGTTGGAGAAACGTGCCTTCCCCGCCGTGGCGGCATCTGGAATGGCGCTGTTGTTGGTGATAGGGGTGTTGTTTTTCCTGGTGAATGTATCTAGCCGGTCCTTTGCGGCAACCGCTAATGCGTGGGATGGTGGGATACAGGACGAGTTTGGCATGCAGGCGCCAATGCTTGCCGGCGCGGTGGAACAAGTGGTCGAGAGCGAGGTCATGGTTGTTAAGGAAGTGCAGGTAGAGAGGGCGCCAGATGCAGCGAAAGATGAATCACAGACGGCCGGCGAACCGCCGCGCCTGCGCCAGTACTTTCCCGAAACGATGCTCTGGTTACCCGACGAAGTGACCGATGCGAACGGCGCGCTGGAGCTGGAATTCCCCGTCGCTGACAGCATTACCACCTGGCGGGTGACGGCGCTGGCCTCCTCACAGGACGGTCGCCTGGGCAGCGCGACCGGCGGGCTACGCGTCTTCCAGGATTTCTTCATTGACCTCGACCTGCCCGGCTCGCTCACCGTGGGCGACGAAATCGCCGTGCCGGTCGGCGTTTTCAACTACCTGCCGGAAGCGCAATCCGTGCGTCTGGAAGTGCAGCAGGAACGCTGGTTTGAGTTGCTGGACGATCCGGTGAAGACGATTGAGATCGCGTCCAACGACATCACCGTCGTCTACTTCCGCATCAAGGCGCTGGATTTCGGGTCGCAGCCGTTCCAGGTGACAGCCTACGGCAGCCGCATGTCCGACGCGATCCGCAAGGATGTGCGCGTCTTCCCCGACGGCAAGGAATTGCGCTTCACCGTCTCCGACAAGCTCGATCCGACAATGCCTGTGCAAGAGATGGTGCAAATCCCGGCGGACGCGATCCCCGGTACGCAGAAGCTCATCGTCAAAATCTACCCCGGCATCGTCAGCCAGGTGGTGGAGGGGCTGGACGCGCTTCTGCGGATGCCCTATGGCTGCTTCGAACAGACATCATCCACGACGTACCCCAACATCCTCGTGCTGGACTACCTCAAAACGACCGGGCAGGCCTCGCCGGAAGTGCAGATGCAGGCCGAGGAGTACATCAACCTGGGCTACCAGCGGTTGACCACCTTCGAGGTGAACGGCGAACCGGGCGGGTTCTCGCTCTTCGGCGAAGCGCCTGCCGATCCGATGCTCACGGCCTACGGCTTGCAGGAGTTCGGCGATATGAGTCGCGTCTACGACATCGATCCCAAGCTGATTGAGCGCATTGTTAGCTGGCTCTTCGATCGTCAACAGGGTGACGGTTCCTGGCAGGGCGTGGAGGGCTTCCACGAGACGAGCCTCACGTTGATGACCGACAAGACGCAAGTGACGGCTTTCATCGTCTGGGGGCTGGCGGATGCGGGCTACGCGAACGATGGCCGCACGGCAAAAGGCGTGAGTTTCTTGCGCGAGGGCGTTTCACAAGTGGAGACAGCCTACGATCTGGGTTTGGTCGCCAACGCGCTGGTGGCCTACGACATTGCGTTGGAAGGCAAGACCACCGGCGCAACCGACGCGGTGCTGGATCGTCTGGCGGGCATGGCGCAAAAAGACGGCGAGGCGGTGTATTGGGCCGCCGGCCGCGGCACCTACATGGGCGGCTCTGGCAACAGCGCGCAGCTTGAGTCGACCGCGCTGGCGGCCCTGGCCTTTATCCGCGCGGACAAGCACGGCGACACGGCCAATGCCGCGCTCACGTACCTGGTGCGCAACAAGGACAGCTTCGGCACGTGGGAAACCACCTCGGCGACGGTGCTCACGCTCAAGGCGCTCATCGCCAGCGTCAAATCCGGCGCGGAGGACGCGGATGCCACCGTCACCGTCACGCTCAACGGCGGGCAGGCCAAGACGGTCGAGGTCAAGCCGGAGAACTTCGACGTGGTGCAGATGCTCGTCTTCGAGGATGTGCCGCCGGGCCGCGAGAGCGTCGTGGACATTGCCTTGAGCGGCAAGGGCAACCTTATGTACCAGGTCGCGGGCAGCTACTACCTGCCGTGGGACAAACTGCCGATGTATCCGGAACTGCTGGGTGCGGAAGAACTCGTCACCATTGACGTGACCTACGACCGCGCCGAGTTGGCCGTCAACGACACGGTCGGCGTGAACGTCGTCGTCACACTCAACGAAGGCGTGGCGCAGTCTGCGATTGTCGACCTGGGACTGCCGCCGGGCTTCGGCGTGGAGGCGGAAGACCTGGCGCGGCTCGTCGCGCGTTATCAGGACACTCCGGAAGACTACGGTTATGCCAGAATCGAGCGTTACGAGCTGACCGGGCGGCAGATTATCATCTACGTCAGCGACCTCACCGCCGGGCAGCCGCTGGAATTCAGCTATCGCCTGCGGGCGCAGTTCCCACTTAAAGCACAGACGCCAGCAAGCACCGCCTATGACTACTACAACCCCGCGACGGTTGGCGAGCAATCGCCGACGACGTTGACGGTGGCGGAAAGGGAGTAGACGGCAGACAGTAGATAGTAGACGGGAGGCCCTTCGCATAGTGCGAAGGGCCTTTTTATTGTGGTACAATGTTCACTATGAGCATTCACTATCCCATAACTCAAATCCGCAACATCGGCATCATCGCCCACATCGACGCGGGCAAGACGACGCTGACTGAGCGCGTGCTGTACTACTCCAGACGGACGTACCGCGTCGGCAACGTGGACGACGGCACGACCGTCACCGACTGGATGGCGCAGGAGCGCGAGCGCGGCATCACGATTACGTCTGCGGCGATCACGACGACGTGGCAGGACGCGGCGACGGGCCAGCGCGTGCAGATCAACCTGATTGATACGCCGGGCCACATCGACTTCACCGCCGAGGTACAGCGCAGCCTGCGCGTCCTTGATGGCGGCGTGGTCGTCTTTGACGGCGTCGCGGGCGTGGAACCGCAATCCGAGACGGTGTGGCGGCAGGCCAACCGCTTCGGCGTCCCGCGTATCTGCTTCATCAACAAGCTGGATCGCGCTGGAGCGAATGTCGAGCGCACGTTGCAGATGATGCGCGACCGTCTCCACGCGACGCCGGCGCTAGTACAGCTCCCGATCTTCGTCAAAGGCGAGTTCCTGGGCGTGGTGGATTTGTTCGAGATGCAGGCGCTCCTCTTCAGCGATGAGCCGGGGGCGCCGCCGGACGTGCAGCCTGTGCCGGATGATATGTTTCCTGCCGCCGAACAGGCCCGTCATACGCTGATGGAGTCCATTGTCGAGACAGACACCGCGCTGATGGAGCGTTTTCTTGAAGGCGACGACATCCCCAACGCCGATTTTTATGCTGCGCTGCGCCGGGCGACGATTGCCAACACACTGACACCGGTTTTCGTCGGCAGCGCGCTGCACAATCGGGGCATCCAGCCGGTGTTGGATGCTGTCGTGCGCTATCTGCCCAATCCGCTGGACATTCCGGCAGTGCAAGGCCATCATCCCGAAACTGGCGAGCCGTTGACCCGCCCTGCCGATCCCGCTGCGCCGTTCTGCGGGCTGGTCTTCAAGGTGGTCAGCGACCCGTTTATGGGTCGCATGAACTACGTGCGCGTCTATTCCGGCGCGCTGACGGCGGGCGGGCGCATTTTCAACGCCAGTCGTCAAATCGAGGAGCGCGTCGCGCGTGTGCTGCAACTCTACGCGAACAAACGGGAGGACGTGGGGACGTGTACGGCGGGGGACATCGTGGGGATCATCGGCTTCAAGCAGAGCTTCACCGGCGACACGCTCTGTGCTGCCGGTGCGCCGATTCTGTTGGAGGCCATTGAGTTCCCCGTCCCCGTCATCCGCGCGGCGGTCAAGCCGCTGGCGACGCCCGATCAGGACCGGCTGATGGCGGCGCTGCGCAAGCTGGCGGACGAAGACCCGACGTTCACCGTGGGCTACGACGAGCAGACGCGCGAGACGATCATCAGCGGGATGGGCGAGCTGCACCTCGACATCATCGCGGACCGGCTGCGCCGCGAGTTTAACGTGCCGTGCAACGTCGCGCAGCCGCAGGCCGCCTACCAGGAAACGATCACGCGGCGCGCGCGCGGCGAGGGGCGTTACATCCACCAGGCGGGCGGCGCGGGCCGTTTCGGTGTGGCGCGCTTGGAAATTTCACCCAATCCGCGCGGCACCGGCATCACCTTCGAAAATCGCGCCAATCCGATGGAACTACCGGAGCAGTACGTCCCCGCTATCGAAAAGGGCGTCCGCGACGCGATGCAAGAGGGCGAATTGGCAGCCTACCCGGTGACGGATATTGCGATTACCGTGACCGGCGGGCGTTTTCACGAGGTGGATTCGCACCGGATGGATTTCGAGATCGCCGGCAGCCTCGCTTATAAGGAAGCCTATCGCCGGGCCGCGCCGATTCTGCTCGAACCGATTATGCATGCTGTGACCCATGTGCCGGATACCTACGTCGGCGCGATTGTCAGCGACTTCGCCGGGCGGCGGGGTCAGGTCACGCAGATGGCGCTGGAAGGTGCGGACACCTACGTCGTCGAGGCCACCGTCCCCCTGAGCAGCATGTTTGGCTACGTCACCGTCCTGCGCGACCGGACGAGCGGGCGCGGCACGTTCACGCTCGAATTCACGCACTACGCGCCGATTCCCGACGACGTTGCGCGTCCGATGATCGAGGCGCGGCGGGAGTACGTTCAGACCAAGCGACAATGAGGCAAGAAACAAGAAGCATGAAGCAAGAATCCTGCATCTCGCATCTTGCCTCCTGCTTCTTGTATTGTGCGTAACCTGCCGTTCAATGGGGTGTTGTATAATAGACGCGGACATCATCGTGGGAGTGCAGAAAATGGGGCCCGTTAAGGTCATTCTCAACCCGATTGCGGGACGTGGGTATGGAGCGCGCAGCGAAGTGAACCTGCGCCGTTATTTGCATGCCGAAGGGGTGGATTTCGATTTGGTCCGCACGCAAGGACCAGGCCACGCCATTGAGCTGGCTGCAGAGGCGGCGAACGGCGAATTCGAGCTTATCGTGGCCGCCGGCGGAGATGGTACGACACACGAAGTCGTCAACGGATTGATGAGTGCGTCTGGCGCAAATGGCGACGTCGTGGGAACGTTGGGTGTGATTCCCGTTGGTTCCGGCTCCGACTTTGCCAACGCGATGAACATTCCCCCCAATCTGGAAGGCGCGTGCCGGCAATTGGCGCGCGGTCAGGCGCGGCTCGTCGATGTCTGTCGGGTGACGGTGGACGAGCAGCCGCCGCGTTATTTCGACAACACGGTCAACATCGGTTTTGGCGGGATGGTGACGTTCGAAGCGCAGAAGGTCAAGTGGGTGCGCGGGAAGGCGCTCTATTTGCCGGTGGTGTTGAAAACGATCTTCCAGTCCCATGCGCCGAACGTGACGATTACCTACGATGGTCAGTCTGTGACATTAACTGCCGCGATGATCTGCGTGGGCAATGGTCCGCGTGAAGGCGGCGGTTTCTATTCCACACCAAACGCGCAACCTGACGACGGCTTGCTCGATGTATGCATCGTGCGGGATATGGGGCGTCTGGCGATGCTCGGCTTTGTTCCGCGCTTTATGAACGGTTCGCATGTCGGGCAGAAATCGGTGACGATGTCCCGCACGGAAAGCCTCGTCGTAACATCGGAGGATAATCTCATCGCTCACGTAGATGGCGAAATGTTGTGTACCGAAGCGCACCGGTTGGCGTTCGATGTGTTGCCGCAGAAATTACGGGTGTGGTGTTAGCTGGATGCTGGATGCTCGGTACCCGGTTCGTAATTCTCTATTCGTAATTCGCTGATTCTTTCTGCTGATTCAACTATGATAGAACTCTTATTAGCAGGCATTTGGGGCTATCTTGTCGGCGCGGTTCCGACGGGCGTGATTGTGGCGCGGGCGATGCGCGGTGTGGATGTACGCACGAGGGGCAGCGGGCATACCGGCGGCCTGAATGTCACGCGTGTGGCCGGGCTGCGGGGCGGCGTGCTAACGGCTTTGGGCGACATTCTGTTGGGCGCGTTTGCCGTTGCTGTCGCCGAGATGCTATGGTCTCACCCTTTGGCCGGGACTGCGGCCGGCGTCGCGGTGGTTGTTGGGCACGACTGGTCTGTGTTTATTCGATTTGCCGGTGGGATTGGCCTGGCGAAACTGACCGGTTGCTTCCTGGCGATATCCGCGCCTCAGTGGTGGCTGCTGGCTTTGATTGCTGTCCTTATCGCGCTTGCCCTGTGGTTCGGGCTGATACGCTTCGCCCGGGTACATCGCGCCCGTTCGACGATTCTGGTGATGGCCTTGGCCGGACCTTTGTTGTGGGCGTTAGGATTGTCTCTGCCCATTATTCTTCTGGGAGTTTTCGGTGGGATCGTTGTCATCATCAAGACAATCCCCGATTGGAATCGGGTGTACGGGTAAGCCGTATTGCTCACCAAACGAAAAACCGCCGAGAAATTCTCTCGGCGGTTACATTTTCTATGAGGTGGCTTACGCCAGGCAAGCAGCCATATCTTCTTCGACCGTGGTGGTCGGCGCGATAGCGAAGTTCTCGACGAGGACTTTCAGCACGCCGGGCGAGACGAATGCCGGCAGCGTCGGTCCGAGCTTAATGTTCTTGATCCCCAAATAGAGCAGCGTGAGCAGGACGACGACGGCCTTCTGCTCGTACCACGAAAGGATGAAGCTCAACGGCAAGTCGTTGATGCCCACGCCGAAGGCGTTGGAGAGCGCCACGGCGATCTGAATCGCGGAGTAGGCGTCGTTGCACTGCCCCACGTCCAACAGGCGCGGAATGCCGCCGATGGCGCCGTACTCGCCCTTATTGAAGCGGTACTTGCCGCAGGCCAGCGTCAGCATCACGGTGTCGGCGGGCGTCTTCTCGGCGAACTCGGTGTAGTAGTTGCGGCCCGGCTTTGCGCCGTCGCAGCCGCCGATGAGGAAGAAGTGCTTGATCTGCCCTGCTTTGACCGCGTCGATGACCTTGTCCGCCACACCGAGCACGGCGTTGCGCCCAAACCCCACGGTGATGACGACGTCGTCTTTGTCCTCCGGGAACCCGCCAAGCGCCAACGCGCGCTCGATCACGGGCGTGAAGTCCTTGTGGCCGTTCTCGTCCGCCTTGATGTGTGTCACGCCGGGCCACGCCACCAGCCCGGTGGTGAAGATGTTGTCCATGTAGTTGTCGCGCGGCTTCTGGATACAGTTGGTCGTCATCAGAATCGCGCCGGGGAATTGCGCGAACTCCTTCTGCTGGTTCTGCCACGCGCTGCCGTAGTTGCCGTACAGGTGCGCGTATTTCTTGAGGCCGGGATAGCCGTGCGCGGGCAGCATCTCGCCGTGGGTGTAGATGGTGATGCCCTTGCCCTCAGTCTGCTGCAGCAGCATCTCCAGGTCCGGCAGGTCGTGGCCGGAGACGACGATTGCCGGGCCTTTGCGGACGCCGGTCGGGACGCTGGTCGGCTCGGGATGCCCGAAGTGTTCGACGTGACCGTTGTCCAGCAGTTCTATACAGCGCAGGTTCACCCCGCCGGTCTTTAGCGTCAGAGCGATGAGGTCGTTGACGGTCAGTGTGTTGTCGCGGATGGCGCTCATGGCTTCGCTGAAGAAGTGAGTGACGACCGGGTCTTCCTTGCCCAAAATCCGGGCGTGGTCGGCGTAGGCTGCCATCCCTTTCAGCCCGAAGAGGATGAGCGAGCGCAGGCTGGTCACATCGTCGTTGCGCTGTTCGAGC
>DAIUDK010000011.1:32951-62886 GCA_036845725.1 Chloroflexota bacterium | reverse complement strand
CGCGGCACTGAGCATCGCCGCCCAGAAGACCTCGACGTACAGATACCAAATATTGTGATCGATCCGGCCCCGCAAGGTTGCCCCACGCAGTCGTATGCGCGTGGCCTTGATCCGTGCGCCCGCGTGCTCACGCAAGTGAGACAAAAAACGACGCATTAATACTGTGCCCCTTACTTCAATACTGAACCACCAAGACACGACGACGCACAGGAAACCTTATAGCCACTTTGCTCGCAATTCGCAACTCGCAACTCATGATTCATGATTCGCATCCGCACATCCACTGCCCACGCGCCCGCACCGGCCGGCCCGACGATCAGCGGGTTGATGTCCATTTCAGTGATGCCGGGGAAGTCGGTCACGAGCTGGCCGACGCGCCGCAGTGTCTCGACGACGGCGGCGATGTCGCCTGGCGGCTCGCCGCGCACGCCCTGCATGATGCGCCCGGCGGCGGTCTCCGCGATCATCCCGCGCGCGTCTTCTGCGCCGATGGGCGCGAGGCGGAAGGCTACATCACGCAGGATTTCTACGTACAGCCCGCCCATCCCAAACATCAACTGCGGGCCGAACTGCGCGTCGCGTTTGGCCCCCAGGATGACCTCCTGGCCTTTGGGGATCATTTGCTGCACCATCGCGCGTGTGCGCTCGCCGTCGGTGACACGGTGGAAGGCGGCGCGGACCGCGTCCGCATCGCGCAAATCGAGCGCCAGGCCGCCCACATCCGCCTTGTGGACGACGTCCGCCGCGATGCGTTTGAGCACAACCGGGTAGCCGGCTTTTTCGGCGAGCGCGACGGCTTCATCGACCGTGTCGGCCAGGCCGGAGAAGGGGATAGTGATGCCGTAGGCCGCCGCCACTTGCGCGGCGATCTCCGCGTCCAGGAACCCTGCGCCGTGTTGCGCCCACGCTGTGTCCAGGAGCACTTGCACCGCCGCGCGATCTACGTCCGTGACCGGGGTGGGAGTCAAATCGGGGCGCTCGCGGAGTTGGCGGTATTCCCACAGCCCGCCGAGCGCGCGCCCGGCGCGGTTGGGATCGCGGTAGAAGGGAACACCGCCTCGGTTGAGCGTGTAGATCGTTTCGGTGAGGCTCTCGCCACCGACGAGACAGGCAACGACGGGCTTGTCCGCATCGCGCCCGGTTTTCACCATCTCCTGGGCCACTTCGTTGACCGGCGTGATCGCCTGCGGGACGAACATCGTCATCAGCATGTCCACGTCGGGGTCTTCCAGCAGGATTTCGCCCGCCACGCTGAACATCTCCGCGCGCGGCCCGCCGAGCATATCGATGGGATTGCCCAACTGCGTTCCTGGCGGGGTCACGGCCTTCAGGCGTTCCTGCGTGGCGGCGCTGATGGGCGCCATCACCAGGCCCTGCCGGTCGAGCGCGTCGGCAGCGAGCGCTGCCGGCCCCCCGGCGTTGGTGAGCAACGCCACACGATTGCCGCGTGGGAGGGGCTGTGTTGCCAGTGCCATCGCCACGTCGTTCTGTTCCTGGAGCGAGTGGACCATTACCACGCACGCGCGATGGCACGCGGCGACGTAGGCGTCGTTGTTACCCGCCAGCGCGCCGGTATGCGACGCCACGGCCTGCGTGCCGGCCGCCGTCAGCCCGGCCTTGAGCATGACGATGGGCTTGCTGCGGTAAACGCTCGCCGCTGCTTCCACGAAGCGCCGTCCATCCGGTAAACCTTCCGCATAGACGCTGATGACGCGCGTGTTGGGGTCGTCCTTCATCATGCGGATGCCGTCGGCGATGTCCACGTCCAACTGGTTGCCCAGGCTGGCGACACGGCTGTAGCCCACGCCGACGCTGCGCGCCCAATCGATGGAGCCGCCGCAGATCGCGCCGGAGTGCGAGACGAAGGCGATGTGGCCCGCTTCGGGCATCATCGTGATGAAGGTTGTGTCGAGCGGTAGATGTGAATCCATCACGCCGACGCAGTTCGGCCCGATAAGGCGCATTCCGTACTGAGCGGCGATGGGCTTGAGCGAGGCTTCCAACGCGGCCCCTTCCGGCCCTGCCTCGCGGAACCCGCCGGTGACGACGATCACGGCCTTGAGGCCGCGCTGCCCGCACTCGATCAACGCTTGGGGTACAGCCTCGGCGCGGATCATAATCACCGCCAGTTCGATGGGATCGGGCACGTCGAAGATCCTCCGATATGCCGTCAGCCCTTGGATTTCGCCGCCTCTGGGGTTGATGGGGTAGATCGGCCCGCGGTAGCCGTGCGCGATGAGGTTGTGCACCACGCCGTAGCTGAGCTTGGTTGGGTCGGCGCTTGCTCCGATCACGGCGACGCCTTGCGGATTGAAGAAGTACTCGCCGAGTTGTTTTTCTGTCATGTACGTCTCCTATGTTAGTCAGATTGTCGTTAGTTTGGAAAACACGTTTATCATATTCGAGCGCGTATTTTTGTCCAATGGCTTGATAGCCGTGGCTATTGCGCTGTGCGGGTTTCTCGTTACAATGATAGGATATTCAACTGTTTCACCGCCCTGGAGGCTGACCATAAGCGCCACACCCGATCTGCCGTTTGATCATTTCAGTCTGGTTGCACCGCTGTACGAGCGGGTAATCCGCCCACCGGATGCGCACTGGCTGCGCGAATTGTGCGCGTTTGAGCCAGGCCACCGGCTGTTGGATGTGGGCGGTGGCACGGGGCGCGTATCGCAGCATTTTCGTGGTGACGTGGCGTCGATCTGTATCCTCGATGTGTCGGTGGGTATGTTGCGCGAGGCGCTGTCGAAGGGCGGTTTCTGTGCTGGTTCAGGGGCGGCGGAGTGGTTGCCGTTCCGCGATGGCGCGTTCGAGCGCATTATCGCCATCGACAGCTTTCACCATTTTCGCAATCATCGCCGCGCGGCAGGTGAGTTGTTGCGCGTGCTCGCGCCGGGCGGGCGATTGGTGATCGAAGAGCCGGACATCCGGAGATTTCGTGTCAAGCTTGTAGCGCTTGGTGAGACGCTGGCATTGATGCGCAGCCATTTCTATCCGCCCCACGCCTTGATGCGCTTCTTCGATGTGCCTGGTGTGCAGTTAACGTTGCGCGAGTCCAGTCCGAATTTCTGGTTGGTGGTGGAAAAACCGCCTGAGCACCATACACCAACAGTCCCCGGATATCCGAAAAAGCCGGGGACTGTTTTGTTGGGTTAGCCCAATGAGCTTTTCTTCATAAACATTGACGGCGGCAGATTGAAGCCGTATTGCTTGAAAATGCCGTCGTTGTTGGGGCGCACGCCGGTAGGCCCATGGTATCCCGTAATTTTGCCATCCGGCCCATCCCCTTCGTCGAAGAACTGGTAGATGTCCTGCAGGATGACAGTTTCTCCTTCCATTCCCAGAATTTCGGTGATGTTGGTGACCTTGCGGCTGCCATCGCGCAGGCGCCCTGCCTGCACGATCATGTGGATAGCCGAAGCGATCTGTTTGCGCACGGTAATCAACGGCAGGTCCACGCCCGCCATCAGGACCAGGGTTTCCAGACGTGAGATGCAGTCGCGGGAGGTGTTGGCGTGGATGGTCGTCATGCTGCCATCGTGGCCGGTGTTCATCGCCTGAAGCATGTCCAGCGCTTCGCCGCCGCGACATTCGCCCACCACGATGCGTTCAGGGCGCATTCGCAGCGCGTTGATCACGCACTGGCGGATCGTGATTTCAGTCTGGCTGGCGGGGTTCGGCTTTTTCGTTTCCAGGCGCACGACGTTGCGTTGGCGCAGTTGCAATTCGGCGGCATCCTCGATTGTGACGGTGCGCTCGTGTTCCGGGATGTAGCCGGAGAGGATGTTGATGAGCGTCGTCTTGCCGGAGCCGGTGCCGCCAGAGACGATGATGTTGCGCCGCGAGACCACGGCGGCTTCCAGCAATTTGGCCATATCTTCGGTGAGCGATCCGAAGCGCATCAAATCCTGGACGGTGAGTTTGTCTTTCGAGAACTTGCGAATGGTGATGTTGGGGCCGTCGATGGCGCACGGGCGTATAACGGCGTTCACACGCGAACCATCCGGTAAGCGTGCGTCGATCAATGGGTGATCGACGCCCACCGTGCGGCCCAACGGCAGCACGATGCGCTTGACGATGCGCTCGACGTGGTCGTCGTCCAGGAATTTGTAACCGGTTTCGCGCACGCGGCCATTCTTTTCCACAAACACGATGTAGGGGCCGTTTACCATAATTTCGGTGATGTCGGTTCGTTCGATGAGCGATTGAATAGGGCCGTAACCGAATGTTTCGTCCAGTACTGCTTTGATGAAGTCTTCCTGGTTGACGTTGGACGGAAGTCTGAAGTTGCCACTGCCCATCAATTGCTGTAGTTTTTCGAGGGCGGTCTTTTCCAGTTCTGGAGTGCGCTCCAACGGCAAATCCAAGGGAGTACTGGGGGCAAGAAATTTCTGGCGCAGGTTGTCGGCGATTTGCAATTGCATGCGCAAGAGCGCCGCCTGGCGGTCGGTGATGGCGCCGCGCTGCGGTGGTGTCCCCGCCGGTTCTGGTTCCAAGGGACGGAACATTGGATCCGGTGGTTCTTCTTTTTTCTCGACTTTAGCCGGCTGTGGTGCTGGGGCCGGCGTTGGGTTGACCTCGGGTTGGTCGCGGCGTTTGAACAGCGTCATCGTTCCCCCTTTACTTATTGGTTGATCCAAGGACGCCCAAAACAAATTATGGGCAACAGTATTATCTGTTGCAATCATAACATGTTTTGGGCGGCTGTCAATAGAAATCTAACTAAAAACTAACGCTAGGAATCTTAATCGATTGAACCCAGGCCAATAGCCACAAGGGGATTGGTGATATTGCTGCCGACCAGTGTGCCTAGCGGGATACCGTTGTCGCCATTGCGGATGCCGACCAATGCAGTGATCAACATCTCGGAGCTTAATACCAACACCGCGATGGTGATTAATCCACCCAACGCCAGAAGCCATGTACTGTTTTGCATAGCGCTGAGATCGTCGTTCTTGTTCTTCTTTCGCCTGCGGGTATAATTAAAGTAAGGTATTCGAGGATTGTGTGAACGTATCATTTGTCATTCAGGGGTGTGGTATGGCACAGGGCACAGATTGGTTGTTTTTGGTCGTTATGATGGCTTTGATCATCGTTTTCCTGTATGTGCCGCAATGGATGGCGCGCCGGCGGCGTCAGCAACAGGAGAGAGATTTGGCCGTTGGAGATCGTATCATCACCATCGGTGGCTTTATTGGGACATTGACCCGTTATGATCGGGAGGCCAATATCGCCCGTATTCGCCTGGCGGAGGGTGTCGAGGTCGATATTTTGCCTGGCGCGATCAGCAGCAAGCATGTCGCCCCGGAAGGCGCGCGCGCGTAGGGGGAGTCTGCGATGCATCTTTCCGTTGCCGCGAGCAAGATTAATAAGTGGGCGGTGCGCGAGAGCGGCGATACGCTGGAAATGATCGAGCGTCCGCGTGGCGGCATCTCCTTTGTGTTGGCCGATGGACAGAGTTCCGGCGAGGCGGCCAAGGCGATCAGTATTCGCGTGGTGCGTAAAGTGGTTTCCGAGCTGGCCGAAGGCGTGCGCGATGGCGCGGCGGCACGCGCGGCCAACGATATGCTCTACGAGCACCGGCGCGGCAAGGTGTCGGCGACCTTGATTATTCTCTCCGTCGATCTCGACAGCGGCTCGTTGGTGATTACGCAGTGCGGCAATTCCGGCGTTTACGTGCGCTATCCGGCGGGCGACCTGCAACTGTTGGAGAGCGAGTCGCCGTCGTTGGGCTTTCACCAGCACACGCGCCCCACGGTGGATCAGATCTATCTGGAGCCGGGCCTGATTGCGCTGGCTTTCACCGATGGGCTGATTCATGCGGGCGCCAACACCGACAGCGCGGTGGACATCCCTCAGACGTTCGAAGAAATCTGGCAGACGGAGGCCTCAGCGCAGGCCATTGCCGACGGCTTGTTGGAGCGGGCGATGGCGGCGGACAGTGGGCGCCCCAAGGACGACACGAGCATTTTGGTGTTGCACGTGCAATCCGGTGAGCCGCAAGGCCCGCGTTATATGCGCGTCGAGGTGCCTGTTCCGGATTTGTAGCCTGCCGGTGCTGGGATCATCATGGACGCACGTCGCATCGGGATTGTTGGCCCCTGTTCCTCTGGCAAATCTACGCTGGCGCGCGCGTTACGAGCGCAAGGATATCGCGTTAAAGAAATCATGCAAGAGCACTGCGCTGCACCTATGATGTGGCGGCGCATCAGCAACCCCGATGTGTTGATCTACCTGGACGTCAGTATGGATGTCGCCGCGCAGCGTGAGGGATTGGAACAGCCCTCCTCGTGGTGGGTGGAGGAGCGGGAAGCCCGTTTGGCGCACGCACGCGCCCACTGCGATTTGTACATCGACACCTCGACGTTGACCCCAGATGATGTCCTGGCGCAGGTCATCCAGTTCTTATCTGATACACAATAAAAACAATCGCGAAAGGAGTTGACTATGAGCAGACAATCACAACAGGCGCGGGATCGGGCGGCGGAACGCGCCGCCAAGGGCTTGCCGGCGATGATTGACGAAGCGTCGGTGACGTTGGAGATGTTGCGTACCGAGGCCGACCGGGTGCGCGGCGTACTGGCGATGTTTGGTTTTGGGCGGCGGATTCTGGTGCCGCCCGACGAAATCCACGTCGTCGTCGGCGATGGGCGGCACATTTTTGTCCTGTCGCGGAAGAGTCGCGTTTTCGGCCAGACGGCGGACCGTTCGTCCACCTACTGGCTGAACCGGTTGTCGCAGGTCATCAAGCTCAAGACGATTAGCTTCACCGTCCCCATTCGCGGCGTCGATGAGGAAGGTGTCCCGGCGCTCGACAGCAGCAAGGTCAGCTTCAATCTGTGGGCGCACGCCGTCGCCAAACTCAATCCAGACAAGGCGGAAGTGGCCGCGCAGCGCGTCGGTTTGGACGCCACCAGCCTCATCAACACGATCACGGAGGTCGGTACGGCGGAGTTGGTTGCGGCGGCGGCGACGATGACGCTCGAAGAGATCATCGCCCAGCGTCAGAAGCTGGCCGAGATCGCCTTCCCTCAGGTGAACCAGATCCTTTCTGAGTTGGGCTATGATCTGGCGTTGCTCACGATCACGAACCTCGGCGGTATGGCGTTCACCAAACTCATCGACCAGGCCGAATCGCGCATCTCGAAAGAGACCAGTATCGCCACCAACCGCGAGCAGGTGGCAGAGTTGCAGGATGACGAGGCCCGTCAGCGGCAAGAAGCTGAAATCAAGGCTACCACGGAGAAGAAACTGGCCGCCGAACGACTGGACGCCGAGCGCGAGGTCGAAACGGCGACGTTGAGCCAGCAAGAGACGCTCGCGATACAGCGGCACGAAGTCCAAATCCGCCAGGTAGATCGCGACAAGGGTGCTGCGCGTGCAACGCACGAGGCCGAATTGGCGAAAGTACAACTGGGGCGGCAGCTCTCCGAGGCTGAAGTTGAAAAGCAGGCGCAATTGGCCCGCGTTACCGCTGAGCGCGATGCAGAGCTTCGCGCGATGCAGCAAGAGCGCAACGCTAAAATTCGCGTGGCGGAGACCGAGGCCGAGGCCGAGCGTATGGCGGTGGAACAAGTGCGCAAACTCGAACGTGACGCCGAACGTACCCAGGCTGAAGCCAAGCGTTTGGAGCAGGAGGAACTGGCGAAGGCCCAACGCGCCAAGCAGGTCGCGTTGGTCGAAGCGGCGCAGTTGGGTGAGGCCCTTAAGGTGGAAGCTGAGGCTGCGTCCCGCGCTTTGCAGATCAAGGCGGACGCCGAAACGAAGGCCGAACTGATTCGCGCCGAAGCCGAGGCGACCGCGACGGAGAAGCGCGCCCAGGCCGCCAAAGTTCGCGCCGAAGCCACCCGCGCGGAAGCCGCGGCTCCCGGTCTCGCCGAAGCCGAGGTCGCACAGGCCCAAGCCGCGGCAGAGGCCGAACGCACGCAGCGCCTCAAGGAGATCGACATCAACGCGCAGCGCGAGCTGGTCAAACTCTACGACCAGGCTCCGGTGTTGGTGGAGCTGGAGAAGCTGCGCATGCAGCTCGGCCACGAGGAACGCATCGCCACCTTGCAGATGGAGGCCTATCTCAAGGCGTTCGAGGCGCTGGCCCCCAGCTTGCAGGTGCGCATTTACGGCAGCGGCGGGCAGACCACACAAATCATCACCGATTTGATGTCGATGGCGCAGGGCGTGAAGGCTCTGGGTGAGGAGGTCCCGCTTGTGGGCCGGTTGGTCGGCAATGCGGAAGGGACGGAGTATCTGAACTGGTTGCCCAAGCTGGCCGATTTCCTGCCTTTCATTCGTCAGGCTCTGGCTGACGTCAGCCCGCGCATGTTTACCAGTCTCAAACTTGTCGATTTGCTCGATCACCTGGTTCCAGTGCTGGATGGGCGCGAGGATTTGCTCACGGCGTTGGGCGCTCTGCGTGAGGATGCCAACTTCCGCGTCGTCGGGGATATGCCTGTCGCGCCGTTGTTGCGTTTGCTGGGCGTCAAAGCGCCTGAAGCAGGGGCCGGGGGTACTTCCAAGCACGCGCCTGTGGACGTTGTTATCAATGACGTGAGCAAGCCTGCCGAGGATCAGAAATCGGCTGCTGATGCAGTTGTCTAGTGGAGGGGCCGTGGGGTGCTTTCCTATCGTTGCTTTCGTCGGGCGCTCTAGCAGCGGTAAGACGACGCTGTTGGAAAAGCTGATCGCGTTGCTGCGAGAACGTGGTTATCGCGTGGGGGTGGTCAAACACACGCTGCGCGTGGGCGTGGAAACCGACCTGCCGGGCACGGACACGCACCGTTTGTGGGCGGCTGGCGCGGAGCACGTTGCCTTCGTCACGCCGGATCGTATTGTCCATACGCGGCGCTACGCCGAACTACCCCCGCTGGAAACGGCGCTGGCGGGTGTGGGAGATGTGGATCTCGTGCTGATCGAAGGCTTCAAGTACGGGTCGTACCCCAAAATCGAGGTGGTGCGGGCGGCGCGCGATCCGGCGTTGATTCCCGATTTGGAAAATCGCATCGCCTGTGTGACGGACGTGCCGGATCTGGCGTGCGGCGTCCCGAAGTTTGCTTTCGACGACGTGACAGGTCTGGCGGATTTTGTCGAGCGTGTAGTGATCCGCCGCGAGGCGTGATATGGGCCGCTGGCAAGAAATCGAACACACCGCCGATCTGGCGCTGCATCTGTGGGCCGCCGATTTGCCCGATTTGTTCGCGACAGCGGCGCAGGGGATGCTTGCGTTGTTCGTGGAAGTCGATGATAAGCAGCTGGAGACAAGGACGTTGACACTAACGGCGCTCGACGTGGAGACGTTGCTGATCGACTGGCTCAACGAACTGCTCTACTTTGTGGAAGTGCAGGGCATTGCCTTCACCATGTTCGAGTTCACCGAGCTGACGCCCACGGTGCTGACGGCGACCCTGCGCGGCGGCCCGGTGCGAGCGTACAGCGGCTACGTCAAAGCGGCGACGTTTCACGATTTGGCTGTCCTCGCCACGCCGGCGGGCTACGAGACAGAGATTGTGTTCGACACATGAGGTGCGAGATGGTACAGAAAAGCGATTTTGAGCAGATTAACGACTATGTGTGGGAATTACCGGCGGCTTACGATGGCCGGATGCGCGTGCCCGCGCGCATTTACGGCAACGAGGAAGTCTTCGAGGCGGCGTTCCGCGATAGTTCTATGACGCAGTTGATGAACGTAGCGATGCTGCCGGGGATCGTCAAGTACGCGATGGCGATGCCGGACGTGCATCAGGGCTACGGGTTCCCCATCGGCGGGGTGGCCGCTTTCCGTTGGGATGAAGGGATCATTTCTCCCGGCGGCGTCGGGTACGACATCAACTGCGGGGTGCGGATGCTGGCCTCGCAGATCGACTACGCGGCGTTGGAGCCGTATCTCAAAGACCTCATCGCCTCGATTGACCGCAATTGTCCGAGCGGGGTAGGGGGTAAGGGCGCGGTGCAACTCTCCGATAAGGAATTGGACGATGTGCTGGATCGCGGCACGGAGTGGGCGCTTTCCAAAGGCTACGCCCAGCGTGACGATCTGGAGCGCACCGAGAGCCGGGGCCGCATCGCGGGGGCGCAGGCAGGCGCGGTTGACGCGCGCGCCAAAGAGCGCGGGCGCCCGCAGATGGGATCGCTCGGCGCGGGTAACCACTTCCTCGAAATTGATGTGGTCGATGAAGTCTACGATGTCGAGGTCGCCGACGCAATGGGGCTATCGCAGGATCGCGTTGTTGTGCAGATTCACTGCGGCTCGCGCGGCCTGGGCCACGAGGTGTGCGGGCAGTATATCCGCGTGTTGCAGGACGCGCCACGGCGCTACGGCATCGACATCCCCGACCGTGAGCTGGTCGCCGCGCCGGTGGACTCGCGCGAGGGCCGCGACTATCTGGCGGCGATGTCTGCCGCAGCCAACTATGCCTTCACCAATCGCCAAATCCTGGCGCATTTCGTGCGCCGGTCATTCGAGCAGGTGATGGCGGGCAAGGTGAAGAACTGGCATTTAACCCAGGTCTACGATGTGACGCACAACATCGCCAAGATCGAGGAACACCAGGTTGGTTCGCAGCGGATGCGGGTGATTGTGCATCGCAAGGGGGCGACGCGCGCGTTCCCACCCCGGCATCCTGAACTGCCCACCGTCTACCGCGAGATCGGGCAGCCGGTGCTCGTCCCCGGTTCGATGGGGACGGCGTCCTACGTGCTCGTGGGAACCGAGACGGCGATGGCTGAGACGTTCGGATCCACCTGTCACGGTGCGGGCCGGACGATGAGCCGCAACGCCGCACTCAAGCAGGCGCGTGGCGAGCAGGTGCGCGCTGATCTGTCGCAGCAGGGTATCATGGTGCGCACTGGGAGTCTCAAAGGTCTGGCTGAGGAAGCGCCGTATGCCTACAAGGACGTGGATATCGTTGTGGATTCGGTGTCCGGCGCGGGACTGGCGCGGAAAGTGGCGCGTGTGCGCCCGGTGGCGGTGATCAAGGGGTGAGGCTCTTCACTTTTGTCAGCAGATTAAGCAGATGAAGCAGGTTTTTTGACAGATAGAAATCTGCTTCATCTGCTGACCTGATGGTGTTTCCCGGCCCGGCTTTTGCGTCCGAGCTTACTTATGCATCAGTTCGTCTTTCATCGCCACGCCCAGACGGCGAATGCCTTCGACGATCATCTCCGGTTGCGCATTGGAGAAATTGAGCCGCATCGCGTCGTCCCCGCCATCTTCATACGGGAAGAAATTCACGCCTGGCACGTAAGCCACCTTCTTTTCTACTGCCTTTGGGAAGAAAGCCAATGTATCGATAGGACTGGGAACCCGTGCCCACAAGAACAGCCCGCCCTGGGGCGTCGTCCAACTTGAGCCTTCAGGCCAAAACACAGTGAGTGCATCAAGCATCAGATCGCGCCGTTCGCCGTAGACCTTGCGTAGCATGCGCACGTGAGCCTTCAAAATGCCCCGCTGGGCCACGTCGTTGGCGACCATCTGGTCGAAAGTGCTGGTGTGTAAGTCCGACCCTTGCTTAGCCTGCACCAACCGGTGAATGATCTCGGCGGGGGCGACGATCCAGCCAATCCGTAGACCTGGTGTCAGCGTTTTGGAGAAAGTCCCCAGGTAGATGGTGCGTTCCGGCGCTAACGCCACAATGGGAATGACATCCTCACCCGTATACCGCAACGCGCCATAGGGATCATCTTCCACGATGATGAGATCATACTTCCGCGCAATTTCTACTAGCAGACGACGGCGCTCTTCCGGCAAGGTGGTACCAGCCGGGTTGTGGAAATTGGGGAGGACATAGATGAACCGGACGGGCGTTTTCTTGAGCGCGTCTTCCAGCAACTCGACCTGCATCCCCTGATCGTCTATCGGGACGGTAAGAAATTCTGCTTCGTAGGCGCGCCACGATTGAATCGCGCCCAGGTAGGTGGGACGCTCCGTCAGCACGTAAGTCCCCGCATCGATAAAGATTTTCCCAATTAGGTCCAGAGCCTGTTGTGAGCCTGTGGTAATAAGAATGTTATCCGGGTTATGCTGGATGCCATATTTTGCCATAGCGTCGGCCAGGTACTCACGCAAAGAGCGATGGCCTTCGGTCGTACTGTATTGCAGGGCTGACTTGGGTGATTCGCGCAACAGAAAACTGCATGCCTCTTCAATCTCTCGCACCGGGAAAAGCTCGGGAGCCGGCATACCACCACCGAAAGAGATGACATCGGGTTGTTGCGTGAGCTTGAGCAGTTCTCGGATGGCGGAGCCTTTCATTTTCTGCGTACGCCGTGCTAAAAAGCGTTCCCAGTTAACCTGCTCGCCTGCCGAATTTGCATAAACGGTCATAGTTACCTCCTGATGTATGATGAAAGAGCCTGTCAAGTACTTGACAGGCTCTCATATACGCGAGTATGTTCCAGGCTGAACAAGCCTAGATAGACAAAAAAGCAAACTGTAACCCATAAGTAGAATTGAACCACAGTGTTTCGTCTCCTGCACTTTTATTGTATGCCAGGGCAAGGTTATCGTCAAACGTTATCTGTGCCTGAATGATGTGACTTTCCTCAGAAAAGACTACAAAATCTTCATATGCCTATATCTTACGGATTTCGTGTTCGGGGCAGGGATTTATTCAACCATGCATCTCGTAAGACTTTTGTAGTCTGGCGCCGCCTGCCTTAACTTGCTCTGTCTGTTCCCTATGCTAAAATGTGACTGTTAGTTCGCGATGAATCGAATGTGAGGTTGAGAGAATGAAAGCCGAGCGCGCCAATCGCGTTTTTGCTGTCTACCTGGTGTTGACCGATATGGCTATGGCCGCCTTAGCCTTTAGTTTGGCGTATATTCTGCGCCAGCTATTGCCGTTTCCCGTACCGGCAGAAGGGATGGAATCTTTCGGCGCGCACATCCCTATGCTGTTCATCCACGTCTTCTCGGTGCTGGCAGTGTTTTTGTCCTTCCGGCTCTATAGTTTGCGGCGCAGTTCGCGGGTGGATGAGTTTTACGCGATTGTCGCTGCTGCGGCCGTGGGAACGTTGATGGGAGTGGCTCTGGCCTCGCTGGGCTTGCGTAACTTTGTGGTGGGGCAGGACTATTCCCGCGCGATGGTGGTATACGCCTGGTTGCTGTCAACGCTGCTGACGGTGGTGGGGCGGCTGTTTAACAGTTGGTTGCGCCAGCACTTGATCCGTCGAGGATGGGGACGGCGGCGGGTGCTCATCGTGGGAACTGGGGACGTCGCCCGTATGATCCTGCAAAAGATCATGTGGACGCCTGAATTGGGCTACGACGTGGTGGGACTGGTGAGTTTCCACGAGACGGACCAAAGAGCGTTGTTGGAAGTCCCTGTGGTGGGGGCGGCGGACAATCTGGGCCAGATTATCGAAGCGCAGCAGGCTGACGAGGTCGTCATCGCTCTGCCGGAAGAAACGTCACACAACGACATTCTGTGGCTGATTTCCGAGTGCGAACGGGGTCGGGTTACGATTCGCGTCTACCCCGACCTGTTCCAGATCATGGCTGGCCCGGTCAGCATTGGTGAAATGGGCGGCATTCCTATCTTAACCGTTCGTGATATTGCTATGACTGGTTGGCGTCGCACCGCCAAACGGTTGATGGACATCGTGGGGGCGGCGGCAGGGCTTATCGCCCTCTCGCCTTTGATGATTTTGACTGCGATTATCATCAAATTGGAATCTCCTGGCCCGGTTTTCTTCGTACAGGAGCGCATGGGCCTGGACGCTAAGCCGTTCCCGATTCTTAAGTTTCGCTCGATGCGGGCGGATGCGGAGAAGTTTGGTACCTGGACCGCTGAAAATGATCCGCGCCGCACTAAAATCGGGGCGTTATTGCGCAAGACAAATATCGACGAATTCCCACAGTTGATCAACATTCTTGTGGGCGATATGAGCCTTGTCGGTCCGCGCCCAGAGCAACCTTACTACGTCGAGCAATTTCGTCGCAGTATTCCGCGTTATATGGATCGCCACCGCGAGAAGGCCGGTCTGACCGGTTGGGCGGCGGTCAATGGCTACCGGCAGGATACGTCGATTATCGAGCGCACGAAGTACGATTTATGGTACATCGAAAATTGGTCGCTGCTGCTGGATATCAAGATTATCATTCGTACTATTTTGCAGTTTTTCCATTCCCCTAATGCTTATTAGGATGGAGCAGCTCTTTGTGCCATTTGACTTTGGACTAACAATTCATGACTAATAAACTATCGTCCGGCACCGTCCCTTCAGCCTTATACACCGAGCATTACTTCCTAGGTGTGTGTGAGGGTTACCAGGAATTTCTTTCCAGTGAAGGCGCATACCTTTCGCAGCGTTTGGCCGAGGCGCTGACCGTGGCGGGGATCGCACCAGGTATGGCGGTGCTGGATGTGGGCTGCGGACGCGGTGAGATACTGCGTCAAACCAGCCGTTTGGGCGCGCGCGCCTTCGGCATCGATTACGCTGAGGCTGCTGTGCGACTCTCCCAGCGGATTGCGGCTGAGGTGGTCGATCAGGGCGGGGAGGCAGGTATTTACCAGGCGTCGGCGTTGTTCTTGCCCTTCGAGGCGGAGACGTTCGATCGAGTGCTGATGTTCGACATCGTCGAGCACCTCTATCCGGCGGAACTGGCGGTGGCACTGGCGGAGGCGCGTCGAGTGCTCAAGCAGGGAGGACGAATCATCGTGCATACAGCTCCGAACGTGTGGTACGACCGGTATGCCTATCCGATGGTGCGCCTGGTGCGTGTCGTGATGGGGCAAGGAGCGCGTTATCCCAAAAATCCGCGTGAGATCATCCCCGAAAACGTTTACGTACATGTCAACGAGCAGTCGATGTTCAGCCTGGGGCGGAATTTGCGCCGGAGCGGATTCAAGGGCGTGAAATCGTGGTTGAGTACGCCGCCGCAGTTCCGGCATGAGAACGTTGTCTTCCGTCTGGCGCGCTGGCTGTTGTTCACCGTGCCGCCTTTCAGCTGGTTTTTCGAGCGCGAAGTCTTCGCCGTGGGAGAGAAGTGAACGCTATAGTTGGTTTTGCGGGCATGAAGTCTTTACTGTGGAGAAAAGATGAAAGACCACCGCTATGTCGATGAGTTGAGTCTGGAAGAACTGGAAGAGGCGTTGCGGGTGCGACGGCGCGAAGAACGGATGAAGCGCATGCAAGGCAAGTCCGCGTCGAACACCGTCAAGCCTGTTGATCCACTCCGTGGCCAAACCGCGCCCCCGGTGCAGCGTCTCGACGCGGCGCGACCCGCCGCCGGCGATACAGCCTCCATTCCACGCTACAGCGCCATCGTCGAATCCGGCAATCTCAAACGCGCGCGCCGTCCGATCAAATGGCGCTGGATTGGGGACCGGCTATTGTTGTTGGTGGAGCTACTGGCGTTGATGGGCTTTGTGCTGGTCGTGGCACGTATGGTCACGACGGTGCAGGGGATTAACGAGGAAAGCCGGGCCATCCAGGCACCCCCCACACCTACGACGATGCCCTTTATTGGTGTAGTGGTGCTGCCCGGTGGGCACACCCCACCGGACGCGCAGCGGTTCTCGGAGCCGGCGCCGATTCCGGCGCACTTGCAGGGCTTGGTGGCGCAGATCACGCCGCTGCCTGTGCCTACACCTGGCCCGGAACATCCGCAGCGTATCGTAATCCCCGTGATCGATGTGGACGCGCCGGTGGTCAAGGGTGATGATTGGGAGTCGCTCAAGAAAGGGGCCGGGCATCACATTGGCAGCGTCAATCCCGGTGAGCGTGGCAACTGCGTTATTTCGGCGCACAACGACATCTATGGCGAGATTTTCCGGGACTTGCCGAAGATGAACATCGGCGATGAAATTCTGCTGCATACCCAGACGCAGGCCTATCGTTATGTTGTTGAACAAACGCGTATCATCGAACCGACTGAGGTGAGTGTGATGGCCTCGACGAGCAGCCCAGTGCTGACCTTGATCTCCTGCTATCCTTACAGCATCGATACCCACCGCATCGTCGTCATTGCGGCGCTGAAGCCACAATGAGCGGCGTTTACTCCCCGAATTTGCGCAGGGTGACGTCCGAGTCGAATTCTGAGAGCTGTCCGGTTACGGTAAACAGGATGCGTTCACAGATGTTCGATACTCGGTCGGCGGCGCGTTCGAGGTTGTGTGCGGCCCACAGTAAGTAGTTCGCCTGCTCGGTGTTTGCGGGGTCTGCCAGGATGAAGGTCATCAATTCACTGTAGATTTGTTCGTAAAGCCGATCCACCTCGTCATCATCGGCGGGGATGGTGCGCGCCGCCTCTACATCCTGTTGCACAAATGCATCCAGTGAACGGCGCAGCATGACCAGTGCTTTTTCGGCCATCAAGGGGATGTCAATCAGCGGCTTGAGCAGCGGTTTCTCACCGATAAGCAAGTTAATTTTGGCAATCCCCTTCGCGTAGTCTCCGATGCGTTCCAGCTCGGTAGAGATTTCCAGGATTGCGGCAAGCGTGCGCAGATCGCGCGCTACCGGTTGATGCAGCGCAATCAGGGCCAGGGTTTGGCTCTCGATGGCATAGCGTTTGGTGTTGATTTGGATATCGTGTTCGATGAGGCGTTTCGAGCCTTCCATGTCACGGCGTTTGAGGAGATCGATAGACGTCATCATAGCCTCTTCAACCATGCTGCCCATAATCAGGACTTGATCCTGGAGCAGTTGTAGTTCGCGTTCGAAGGTTTGTCTAGGACTGGACATATTCACCTCAGATTCTTTTCTGTCACAAAGATGAGCCTCTTCCCTTGCGCCTGGCCATGTTGGACAGTTTGTAGCTGCATGATCGCACACGGTGACGATTAAGTCAAATGCTCCGTGTGATCAACTTCATGGCTATTATACTCGTTTCAGTGCTTTTGCCTCGCCTGCGCAAGGGTGATTTTCACCCGAATCGTGACGATTGTACCACGCCGGGGGTAAGATAATTTCAACAGCAGGTTAACGTTCTGTTAAAGGTGACAGGGTCGCGTGCACTTGCAAAAACCGGCAAGTCGTGGACAATAGAGTGGAATTCAACAAATTGAGGAGTTATTGAGTATGGCAAAGAAGACCAAAAAATACAGCAATGGAGGTCCGCGTCTCTCCGAACGTCAACTTTATCAACCGGGTGTAGGTGGCATTGCGGGAGCGACCGTGGCCGCCGTGCCGGTCAAAGCATCTGCGTCGGTTGCAGCCCAGCCGGCCGATGAGGACCTGGCAGCAGAATACCGCTACGTGCTGACCGATCTCACGAAGATCGCATGGCTGGCGTTGGCTATGTTGGTGCTGCTCGTCGCTTTAGCGTTTATCGTTGTGTAGATGCAGAGCTTTTAATCGTTGTGCGTAGTTGAGGTTTAGCATTTGTTGAGGAGAGCGTAAGCGCTCTCCTCAACACTTTGTAGGAACGGTTAACTGCAGTTCGTGCTTCTGGCCTACGAGCCAGCTCAGGCTCGTATCGGCCAGCAACATCAACCAGATGTTTTGCGTTTGGATGAAGAACATAGCACTCAATACGGCCAGACCCACGCGGATGAGGAGATCGCGCCCGCGTGTGGTCGATTGCAGATCGGTCCAGCGGGCCGGATTGAGCAGGGCCTCGGCGGTGACCGGCAGCAGACCAACCCATGCCCCCATCCCCACGCCCAGCAGCAGTACGAAAGGCTCGCGATAGAATGCCCAGTGTACTTGATGATACACTGCCTCACGCAGCGCTGTGCTTAGACTGCGCCGGGTTGTGTGTGGTGGCGATAGGCGTTTGATGGTTTGGTCGGCGATAATAACGAGCGTCCAAAAGCCGGTGGCCAAGGCGCACGTCCAGCCGAGATCGCGCACCCAAGTGGTCCAGATACTGGAAGCCGAGGAAAGTGATTGGTCGGCAGTAGCCCAGAAGAAGGATTTGAGTCCCAGTCCGCTGGGGGTCAATGCCCCGCGCCATAACAGCGCCGCTGCCGGTATGCCTACGGCATAGAGCAATCGCAGAGGATGGATGATCCAGGGCATTTCCCACACAGGTCGCTGTGAGGCGGTGTTGGCATCCGTGCGACGTCCCAGCAGATGGGGACGCTCTAGAAGCCAGCGGAGGGCGCTGGCGAGCAACGCAATCACCAGCGAAACATTCAACCACACCCAACGTTCGAGTAAGGCGTTTTCGGTACTCAATGGTCGCTTTCATCCGGTGAGTCGACCGGGATGGTGACGGTGACTTTGGTGCCCTGTCCCGGTGCAGATCTGACGATTGTCTTACCCTTGACCAGGGTGGCGCGCTCACGTAGGTTAATCATCCCCAGGCTACCGCGGCTGGAATAGTTGGCCTCCATCGCGGCGACATCGAAGCCCACGCCATCGTCTTCGATTTCTGCGACGACGTTCATTCCGCGTTGGGTGAGGCGAATCCACAGGTTTTTCGCCTTGGCGTATTTGCGCACGTTGGTGGTGGCCTCGTCGGTGATGTAGAAAATCGCGCCCTGCGCTTCTTTGTTGAGCAGCGCTTCCGCTTCTTTGCTCAACTCCAGATGGATGACTGGGAGCGGGTCTGTTTCGCTGACCTTTTGTTTGAGTTGTTCCAATGCCGGGATGAGGCCCTGTGTTTCCAGAATGAGTGGCCGTAAGGTGAACAACATCTGGCGTATTTCTTTGGTCGTTTTGCGGGCCAGATCCTCCAGTTGTTTTAGTTCCTCGATGGATTTGGCTGGTTCGCGTTCTACCAGCATGCGGATGTAGTTGAGGCGCATCGCAATGGCGGCGATTGTCTGCGTTGGGCCATCGTGCAGGTTGCGCGCTAGTTTCTTGCGCGCGTCCTCTTCCACGGTCACCAGCCGGTCTTTCTCTTCCATCAGGTTTTGGTAGAGGTTGGCATTTTGAATTGCCATGACGGCCTGGTTGCAGATGGCGACCAGCAAATCCTGGAAGTCGGGGGAGTAGGTTTCCGGTTCTGGGCTGCCCAGGATCAGTAGCCCGTAGCTCTCAAATCCGGCGCGCAGCGGTACGACAATGGCTTGCTGGCAGCCATGCATCGCCAGAATCTTATGGAGTTCCGGGTCCTCTTTAGGGTTGTCGATGACAACCGGGTCTGTCTTTTCGATGGCTTCGGCCAAGATGCCTTCTTGCGCGGGCAGTCGCATTCGCTCATCTTGCGTCGAAATTCCCCTGGCCTTCGCCACATAGAGGGTTTGGTCCATCCCGAAGAGGAGAATCATGCCCACCTGGGTGATCTCTTTGTCACCGGAGAAGAATTCCCGTAACCCGGCATTACTCACATCCAGCGCTGCTTCCAGCACGCGCTCATAGTTGAGTGTGGCGCTCAATGTGCTGGCGAGTTCAAAAATCAGACGGACCTTCTGATGGGCCGATTCCAGCTCTGTTTGCGCTTCGTGTTCCTGCTTTTCGCGTTCAGAGATCAATGCCTGCTTGATGCGCACTCCGACCTGGCTCAACGCGCCACCTGCCAGCAGAAGGACAATCCCGTTGATGAGATAGGGCAACCCACGCAGCATCAACTCGTTCAGTGGCATGGTCAGAGAGAATTGGTGCTGGTTCCACGTAATGGCCCAATAAGCCAGAACAATACCGAACACCACAGCGAGGCCATACAACTGCGTGAATCGCAATGCCGCCGTGACCATCGGAATCAGCGAGACAAACAACAGCGGACTCTCTGCCCCGCCCGATCCGGCGATGAATCCCAATGTCAGGCCGATATCTTGAATTAGCATGACGTTTTTGACTGCCGGCCCCAGTGCATTTTTGAACAGCGTAATCATGGCGATGACGTTGGCGACCCCGCCGACAACGAGTAGCGCAACGATTGCGCTCGGAAATTCTGTCGCGCTGAATATTGTATTGATGCCGATGACACCGGCAATCGTGACCAAGAAGAGCCATCTCAGGCTGACGAAGAGCCATTCGATTTTGACCTCTGATTCGCTCATCGGAGCACTGGCGTTCTGATCTTGAGAGGGTTTTCTATCCTTCGCACGCGAGGCGCGTGTTTGTTTGACGACCCCATTGCCGGCGGGAGTATCTTTTGCGCGCTTCTGTTTTGTCGTTTTCTTGTTCATAATTTAGGATTTTCGTCTTTATATCGAGAAACGGACGTGAATAACATCGCCATCTTGGACGATGTAGTCTTTGCCTTCCAGACGGACTTTACCCACCTTGCGGGCTGCTGCCATAGTGCCTTCTGCGATGTGGTCGGCGTAGCTGATGACCTCCGCGCGAATGAATCCTTTCGCCAGGTCTGTGTGGATGACGCCAGCCGCCTCCTGAGCGTGGGTGCCGACACGCACGTTCCAGGCACGCACCTCATCTTCGCCGACGGTGAAAAACGATTGCAAGCCCACGATTTTGTAGGAAGCCTGAATCACGCGCGTGCGTGCCAGTTCGGTAATGCCAAACTCATTCATAAAGTCGGCTACTTCGTCTTCGGGAAGCTGGCTGATTTCCATCTCGAGCCTGCCTTGCATGGTGAGTGTCACCGAGTGTTTGTGTTCGTACGTGATGAGGTCGGCGGGATCGACAGGGTCCTCGCCAGCATTAAGCAGAATCAGCACCGGTTTGAGTGTCAGCAGGCTAAAGCCACGCAGGCCCGTGACTTCCTCTGTGGTGAGGTCCAGGTCGCGCAATGGAGTCCCGACATTCAGAGCCGCGTGCAAACGTTGGAAAAGCTCTTGATTCTCCAAAAGTGCCTTCCGTTCGTCACCCCGTGCGCCCTTGTGAAGTCCCTCATTGATGCGTGCCAGGCGATTTTCGACGGTCAACATATCGGCCAGCAAAAACTCACCATCCAGCGTCTCCACATCGCGTTGCGGGTTGATACTGCCGGATAAGTGGGGGACGAGGTCGTTTTCGAAAACGCGCACCACGTGGACGAAGGCGTCCATTGGGGCAATCTTGTTGCGTAGTTCGCCGGTCAGCCCGGTTTTGCCCAAATCTTGATCCAGGCCGGCGACATCGGTATAGGTAACCTTAGCATAGGTGGTTTTGCGTGGGTTGTACATCTTGCTCAGTGTGCCGACGCGTACATCCGGCACATCGACCACCATGCTGAAAAGTTCCAGACGTCCACTAGAGGCGACGGTTGTGGGGCGGTCGGCTCCTGTGAGCGCGTTGAAGACGGTCGTTTTTCCGCTGGATGGCAACCCGATAATCCCCAGTTCCATAAGCAGCTCCTTAGTTTGTCATAGTCTGACGCAATTATTATACTACTTTTTAACTGCGCGGTAATGACTCGGGCTAGAGACCTTGCCGTGATCCTGACATAGGAACGGCTCGGCCTTTCGCGTAAAATACGTGATGTCACTGCTATTGTAACACAACTGGGGTTATTAGGAAACTCCCTTTTCCATTGTCGTCAAGTCACACGTTTACCGGTGACGCGTTCGTTGGGGGTATAATCGGTTCAGAGAGAATCTTACTTACCATGGATAGGAACTCTTTGGGGTTGAAGGGCATCAAAAGGTAATGATTCGGATAGAGGTTATGGATAACGTTGCTGCATATTTCGGGGTATATCAAAGGATTAATCGTGCTGATGATGAGCACCGGGATATGCTGGAGGAAATCGTCATTCAGCATTATCTCGTAGAGTTCGCAGCCGTTGATGTCCGGGCGCATCAGATTCTGGATAAACAAATCGATGTCACCCTTCCGCAGAATACTCAATGCCGTATCGGAACTGGTGGTGTAGACAAATTCATGGCCTGCCCGGCGAAGCAAAAGTTGGAGCAGGTTAAGAATTTCAGATTCGGCGTGCAAACCCAGAATTTTTGCCACGCATAACACCTCATATGCTGCAGATTGCGAACACTTTATAACGATTTAACAACTTTTGCATCTTTATATTATACTGGACAAACTTTAGAGTGTATATAGGAGGTCAGTACCGGGATTTTTGGACCTCACCTAGGGCGCATCCTTCTGGTGATTATCCCATCTCACCGCAGAAAACGCTGAGACCGCAGAGAGATGCAAAAAAGAGTTTTCTCTGCGCACTTTGCGCCCTCCGTGGTCAATGAAATAAGGTGTGTCTTGCAACACTGGGTAATCACCAGGCATTCTTTCGCTTGACCTTCCACACACTAGAGTATATCATGAATCAAGGAATAGCAGTCATTCATTAGGAGGTGTGTCCATGAAGCGAGTGCTTGCTGTTATATGCATTGTAGTGGTGCTGTTGGTTCCAATGACCGGGATGGTTTCCGCGCAACCGGTTGTAGCGACCGAAACCATACATATCGTCCAGCCGGGACAGACGTTGTTCAGTATTGCCCGGTTGTATGGCGTTGATATCTGGGCTTTGGCGCGTGCGAACAACATCGTTAATCCCAACCGGATCTATGTGGGACAGCGCCTGGTGATTCCGGCTAAGGCCACAACACCGGCGTCCAATGTCTATATAGTTAGAGTCGGCGATACGCTATACAGCATCGCGCGTGCCTATAAGACCACAGCTTGGGCCATTGCACAGGCTAACGGCATTTATGACATGAACCACATTTATGTGGGTCAGCAGCTTGTCATTCCTGGTGTTGCGCCTGCGCCTGCACCCACGCCTGCGCCAGCCTCGCCGCCAGCCGCCAGCGCGCGATGGCGTGGCGCATATTACGCCAATGTCGATCTCTCCGGCGAGCCACTTTTTGTGCGCAACGATGCCGGAATCAATTTCCGTTGGGGACTGCGTTCTCCGGATACGTCCCTCAACACCGATCACTTCTCTGTGCGCTGGACACGGACTGTCAGCTTTCGCGGCGGTCTGTACCGCTTTACGATGGTTGCGGATGATGGCGCGCGTGTCTGGGTGGGCGATAAGCTCGTGATCGATCAATGGCGGGTGCAGCCGGAGACCGCCTTCACGGCAGAAGTCACTTTGACGGCTGGCAATCATCCCATTACCGTTGAGTACTTCGACGACACTGGTAACGCTATCGCGCAATTTTCCTTTGTCCGTCTCGGGGCTGCGTCTGTGACGCCAACGCCGTCGGCAACAGCGCCCTCTACTGCACCTACCGATGCGTGGCGCGGAGAGTACTTCGGCAACGTGGACTTGAGCGGTAACCCCATTCTTACCCGCTCTGACTCGTACATTGGTTTCGATTGGGCATTGGGTTCGCCCGATCCTGCTGTCCCGCAGGATTACTTTGGGGTGCGTTGGACGCGCAAAATCACCTTCGATAAGGGAAGGTATGCGTTCTGCGCCATGGCCGATGACGGCGTGCGTTTGTACGTCGATGGCGTACGACTCGTCGACGAATGGCATCCCTCCAATGCCCTGTCTTACTGTGGGACAACTGAGCTTGCCAAGGGTGCGCACGAAGTGAAAGTGGAGTATTACGAGGATGGTGGCCAGGCACTGATCTATGTGTGGTGGGAGAAACGCTAAAATCGGTTGACTTTTCGCCAAAACAAGGTATCACTTAATCAGTTTTGTTTGGGGGGAGAGGGTTGTCTCTTTCCCCCCATTCTATTCTGTTAGGGGGGATTTGTCTAATCTTGCGCAAGGTGGCGATGCGATGAATGTTGTTTTGCTATCATCTTACTTTCCACCCAACTACTATCATTTCGCCGTGGCATTGCGCCAGAATAGCGTCAATGTTCTGGGGTTGGGTGATGCCCCTTACGGTGATTTGCGCTTCGAGCTGCGGTCGGCACTCTCGGAATACTATCGCGTGGATGACCTGCATCGTTACGATGATTTGATCCGTGCTTGTGGTTACTTCACACACCGCCATGGCAAATTGGACCGTATCGAATCGCACAATGAGTATTGGTTAGAAACCGACGCCCGCTTGCGTACCGATTTCAACATCACTGGCCCCAAGTCAAACGAGTTAGTTTGGGTAAAGCAAAAATCGAAGATGAAGCAAATCTTTGTCCAGGCCGGCATCGACGTTGCTCCTGGCCTGGTGGTGCGCACGCCTGAGGAGGCCGAGCAGTTTATTGCCCAAGTGGGCTATCCCGTTGTTGCCAAGCCAGATACAGGCGTCGGCGCTAGCGGAACGTACAAGTTGCTTAATGACGTCGACTTGGCACAGTTCTTCGCAGCGAAACCGGCGGCGGATTATCTGTTCGAGGCCTTTGTCTCTGGTGCACTTTACTCCTTCGACGGGTTGGTGGATCGAGAGGGTAACGTCGTCTTCTGCACGTCCCACTTATTCAGCCAGGGTATCATGGAAACCGTCAACGAGGGGCACGACCTTTACTATTATTCCTTGCGCGAGCTTCCGACCGGTCTCGAGGATGCGGGGCGGCGTGCAGTAGCGGCATTCAACTTGCGTGAACGTTTCTTCCATATCGAGTTCTTTCATCTGGACGATGGGCGTTGGATAGCCTTGGAAGTTAACATGCGCCCGCCCGGTGGTATGACGACGGATATGTTCAACTACGCCAACGATATTGATCTTTACCGGGAATGGGCGAACATTGTGGCATTTGGTAGCTTTCAGGCGCAGTATACGCGCCCCTATCATTGCGCTTACACTGGACGCCGGAGGACACGCACGTACCGCCTGGCCCACGCCGATGTGTTGAGCCGTTATGGCCATCTTATCCCCGAGCACGGCCCGATGAGCGACGTTCTGGCACCTGCATTGGGGCATTATGGCTATCTCTTCCGTTCCTCTGATCTTGACCAACTGCAACAGGTCATCGCGGACGTCCTGGCAGTTTGAGCGTGTGGAGGATGTATGGACGTTGAGTATTACAAGTTGTGGAGCCGGCGTCTCGGCCAGGATATGGAGTTTAAAGCTTACGGTCACACAGGCAAACCGCTGATCGTTTTCCCTTCCGCGTGTGGTCGCTTTTACGAATTCGAGGATTTCGGCATGGTCGACGCGGTCGCTTCGTTTATCGAGGCCGGCCGGGTGCGACTGTACACACTCGATAGCATCGATTGCGAGGCCTGGCTGGCGCATTGGATGTACCCCGGTGACCGCGGCCTGCGTCACGAGCAGTATGAGGATTACGTGATGCAGGAGGTACTGTCGTTTATCCGTGAACACAGTGGTTATAAGGAAAAGTATATGACGGTTGGGTGCAGCATGGGGGCCTATCACGCAGCCAACTTTTTCTTCAAACACCCGGATTCCTTCGATGGTGTGATTGCGCTGAGCGGCATATACGGGCCGGAACACTTTGTGGGCAACTATATGGACGACGCTGTCTATTTCAACTTTCCATTGTGCTATCTACCGCGTTTGACCGATTCTGCGTTCCTGGAACAATTTCGGCGTAGCCAGATCGTCATCTGCGTAGGGCAGGGGGCATGGGAAGAAGACAGCCTGCGTGAGACGCGCGCGTTGGAAGTGGTCTTGCATAATCTGGATGTTCCCGCCCGGTTCGACTATTGGGGACTGGATGTCGATCACGACTGGCCTTGGTGGCGCAAGCAATTACCCTACTTATTGGAGAAATGTGTATGATACAACCCTTCGTTACCGTCCCGCTGCGTGAGCAAATCGCGGAACTTGTCCGCGCAGGATTGCGGGACGTCCAGACGGCCGGCGCTTTGCCGGCTTTTGATATCCCTGAAACCATCCCCGTCGATCAGACCCGCCACGAGACGCACGGCGATTACGCTTCGCCGGTGTGTATGGGACTGGCGAAAGTGCTCCGCCGCGCGCCCTTGCAGATCGCGCAGGTCGTTGCACAGCACATCCCCGCCGCCGACTTCGTCGCGCAAGTCGAAGTCGCGCCGCCGGGCTACCTCAACTTCACGCTCTCGACGGACTGGGTGGCGCGGCAAGTCCCAGTCATCCTCGAAGCTGGAGAAGCGTGGGGGAACGTCGCCCTGGGTGCGGGCCAACGCGCGCAAGTTGAGTTCGTCAGCGCCAACCCCACCGGACCGATTACGATTGGCTCGGCGCGCAATGCCGTCATCGGCGACACACTGGCCTCTGTGCTGAATGCCGCGGGTTATGCCGTCGAGCGCGAGTATTACGTCAACGACGCGGGTTCCAAAGTCCGCAACTTCGGCGCGAGCATTTTTTCCCGCTACGCCAACCTGCTCGGCGAGGACGTCCCCTTCCCGGAGCAAGGCTATCCCGCTGCCTACGTCACCGAACTGGCGCAGCGCGCCCAGGCCGAATTCGGCGACCGTTATCTTGCGCAGGCGCGTGACGTGGCCATCCGCGCGCTCGGCCTGTGGGGCATCGGCCGCATCCTCGACAGCGTGCGTGATGACCTGGCGCACTTGCGCGTCCACTTCGATAGCTGGTTCAGCGAGAAGTCGCTCTACGAAAGCGGTCTGTTCGACGTGATGATGGCGAAACTCCACGACGGCGGCTACGTCGTCGAATATGATGACGCCACATGGTTTCGCCACCCCGACCTGGAGAAAGACGCCGTGCTCATCCGTTCGCCGCAGGTCATCCCCGATCCGGAAGATCGCCCGACGTATCTGGCGTCGGATATCCCGTACCTGTGGAACAAGATCGTAGAACGCGGCTTCGACAAGGCCATCTACGTGTGGGGCGCGGATCACCACGGCGATGTGCCGCGTGTCCAAGCGGCAGCGCGAGCGCTTGGTGTCAACGTCGATCAGCTGGTGTTCATTATTTACCAGATGGTGACGCTGCTGCGCGGTGGGCAGGAAGTGCGCATGTCCAAAAGCTCCGGCGAATTCGTCACCCTGCGCGAATTGGTGGATGAGGTCGGACCGGACCCGATCCGCTTTATGATGCTCACGCGCACTGTGGATGTCACGCTGGATTTCGATCTTGATCTGGCGGTGGAGCAGTCGGATCGCAACCCCGTCTACTATGTGCAGTACGCGCACACGCGTATCGCCGGTGTGCTGCGCAAGGCTGTCGAGGAGGGTTGCGAACTCGACGCGCCCGGCGATCCCGCCCTGCTCACGCATCCGAGCGAATTGGCGCTCATCCGCAAGATGCTGGCGCTGCCCGAAGTCATCACCCTGGCGGCGAACGGCATGGCGCCGCATGTCCTGACGTTCTACGCGACCGAGCTGGCGTCGCTGTTCCATGCCTTCTACCGCGACTGCCGCGTCGTCTCGACGTTGCCCGAAGATGCTGCGCTTACCCAAGCGCGCCTTATGCTGGCCCGCGCCGCGCAGCATGTCCTCGCTCGCGTTCTGCATCTTATGGGTATGGACGCACCCGAACGTATGTAATCTCGGTAGACAGTAGACAGGGCTTGCCCCCGTCTACCGTCTACCTCACAAGGAGCTATCATGGGACTCAAACCTGACCACTGGATTCGCAAAATGGCGTTGGAACATCAAATGATCGATCCGTTTTTTGATGGGCAAAAGCGCAACGGGGTGATCTCTTACGGCCTGTCCTCATATGGCTACGACATCCGCGTTGCTGATGAGTTCAAGGTGTTCACCTCTGGAGTGGGGGATCTATCGGTCGTTGATCCCAAGCAGATGGATACGCGCGCGATGATCGATTTTATGGGCGATGTTTGTATCATCCCGCCCAACTCCTTCGCCTTGGCCCGCAGTCTCGAATACATGCGTATGCCGCGCAATGTGCTAGGGGCCGTGCTCGGAAAATCGACGTATGCGCGCTGTGGTATCGTGACGAATTTTACGCCCCTGGAGCCGGGCTGGCACGGCTTTATCACCATTGAGATCAGCAACACGACGCCGCTCCCGGCGAAAATCTACGCCAACGAAGGCATTGCGCAAGTGTTGTTCTTCGAAGGCGATGAGCCGTGCGAAATCTCCTACGCCGACAAAAAGGGCAAATACCAGGGCCAGCAAGGCGTTGTGCTTCCACGGTTGTGATATGGAGTAAGAGTTAAGAGTCAGGAGGCGGGTGGAATAACTGGTCGAGCACATACTTCGCTACTCGCCACTCGCTACTCGCCATTTGCTATGAAACTGCGTATCGCGCTAATTCTGAGTCTGCTCGCGTCGTTGGTGAGCGTCTTTGCGCTGGCGACGTGGTTGGCGCGCTATGCATTGTTCAGTCCAGTTTTTTACCAGCACTGGCTGCGTGAAAGCGATTTCGTCTCGCGGGCCAGCGCCGCGCTCGCTGTAGACCTGCCGCGCCAGATTCCCGCCGAATTGTGGTCGCCGTGGGTCTCGCGCGAGCCGGAAACGCTGCGCACGCTTTTTGATACCGCGTTGGCGACCGTGGATCTCGAGACGGCAGTGATGCGCCTGGGGCCGGCCTGGACGGCCTGGGCGCTTGGCGAAGCGCCATCCCCAGATCGCCTGACGCCTGACGTTGAACAGTATTTGACCGGCGCGCAAGGTGAACTCCTGCGCGATTGGCTGTGGCGCGCGCTGCCATCCTGCGAAGTGGCCGACACGGTCTACTGCATCCCTGTCAATCTCGGCGCGCATTCTGCCGTGGGGCAGCGACAGCAGGCGTGGTGGCTGGAGTATGCTGCCGATCTGACCGGCATGGTAGCCGAGGCGGAAACGGACTTGATGGCCGCGTGGCCTGGGCCTCCACCATGGTTGCGATGGGTGTGGTATGCGCCGCTTCTGGCATTGGCGCTGGCGCTCTTCGCCACTTTGATGGTGCCCGACCGCAAGCGGTGGGTGTGCATTAGTGTTCCGCTGCTCACTTCCGGGTTGATTGTCGGCACGGTTGGGCTGCTGGCCATGCTGGATACATTCCAACCGCCGGATATCCGGGCATTGTTTGGTCAGCCTTTCTCGGCTGCAACCGTGGAATTGTCTGCAGCGTTGTGGCGCGCGCTGCTGCATGTGATAGGGCCAACTTTCCTGATCGGTGGGCTACTGGCGCTGGCGCTCGGTCTGACGTGGCTTGTGTTGATTTTTGAGAGCTGGCCTGCCAAGCTATTCACCGTCGCGGGCGTGCTTGCGGCCCTGTGGGGTGTTGCGCAGTTTTACCCTGCATCCGTCTTCGCCCCGTTAACGACGGTGCGTCCGGCGTTGGCCATTGGCGCGACGCCCACGCCCTGGCCCACCTTCACCAGCACGCCAACGTTGACGCCGACGCCCTACTACTGGCCTGTCGCCGCCGGCACACCCGCGCCGACGCCGGGCGGGCCGTTTACAACAAATGCGCGGCTGTTTGGTTGTTTCCAGGCTGCGCCAGAACCTGTTCTGGCACTAGGGGCTACCGATGGCGAAGTGCGTGTCATACAGGCCGAAACCACGTCGCGCTATAGCTTCCCGGCGCTTGCTCGGGTGACGCGGATCGCCAATGCGCTGCCGCCTGCCGTTTTTGCGCTCTCTGGCTCGGCCGGGCAGATTGCTGTGGCGCAAGAGCACAATCTCTACGTGTATGCGTTTCCAGCGTGGACGCGCGTGCTGCGCAGCCGGGTCTCGGCCTTTTCGCGTATTCAAAAACTGGCCTACGTCGGTGAAGAGCAACTCGTTCTGGGACTGGAGAATGGCTATCTGTGGGTGGTGAAGCCGGAGACGGGTGGACTCGTATGGCTCTTGCAGGCACGGGAGAGTCCGGTGACGGCGTTGGCGACGCACTCTTCACCGCTGCGCGCGCTTTCGGGCGCGGCTGACGGGACGGTGCGACTATGGGATTTGGCCGAGGGCGTGGAACTAGCTGTGCTCGAAGGCCATAGCGCGCTGGTGCAGTTTGTCGCTTTTGCGCCGCAGGGCAACTACGCACTGTCGGTGGACGAAGCCGGGCAGTGGCTGCTGTGGGACTTGGCGCAGGGGGCGAAGGTGCGCCAGCGACGACCGGCGCTTGACGGTGCACTTTCGGTATTGTTGTGGCGGGATGACTTTATCCTTGGCGGGACGACGGCGGGCGATTTACTTTTCGCCGATGCGAACCTAACGATGCAGCGCCTGCGCGTCACAGACGCGGCCATCACAGCTATTGCCGTGGACGCTTCCGGTGCCGCTTTCATCGGCTCCGCTAGTGGCGAAATCTGTGTTTGGGGGGTCCTGAATTTACCCTAAAACGTTAGGGTGATATGTAGCCGGCTTTTCCCGCCTCGCGGGTCGCGCATCACGTATCATTTTTGAGGTTTTTATGACCGAACCAATACGCATCTTGCATTTCGCCGATTTGCA